>JAJFLS010000188.1 GCA_021772595.1 Opitutales bacterium | reverse complement strand
TACAACGTTGTAATTTAATCGGTCGAAACGCGTTTCGCGTGTTCTCTGGTTTCCGCGATAGGAGTCAGAAAAAAGACGCGACCCCCTAAATATGAATCGCCTCGTTGTGCGTCGCGGCGGCCGCTTCGGCCAGGGCCTCGCTCAGAGTCGGATGGGCGTGGATCGTGTTGTGGATCTCGTCGATCGTGCCTTCCATCTCCATTGCGAGACAGTATTCGGCGATAAGCTCCGTGGCGTCGTTTCCAATGATATGCACTCCGAGGATTTCTCCCGTTTCGGCGGCGCTGATCACTTTCACGAAGCCGTCCGAAGCAGCCGCGGCGACCGCTTTGCCCGAGGCCACAAAAGGAAATTTCCCGATTTTGTAGTCGAGCCCCTGCTCTTTCGCGGCTTGCTCGGTGATTCCCGTGCTGGCGATTTGAGGCAGGCAATACGTGCATCCTGGAAAATTGGTTACGCGTCGTGGTTCGCTGTGGCCGAACATTCCGTTAACCGCTTGGATCGCCTCGAAGGTCGCGACGTGGGCCAAAGTCGGCGGGCCAATGATATCGCCTGCCGCGAAAACGCCTTTGATATTCGTCTCGTAGCGACCATCGACCACGATGAATCCGCGATCGAGTTTCAGGTCGAGCGATTCGGCAATCGCGCCTTCCAAATTCGCCTGGACGCCGACCGCCTGGATCACCGCTTCCACTTCCAGCTTAATCGGCTTTCCTTTTTTGACATAGTCGATGGTGACCGACTTCTTGCCCACTTTGGCTTCCTTGATTTCGATGCCTAGCTCGCTCTTGATCTTCTGCTTCTTGAACGAGCGCTCCAACGTCTTTGCCACTTCCTCGTCTTCAACCGGAACCAGCTGCGGCAGAATTTCGAGAATCGTCACTTCCGTACCGAACGCATTCAGAAAATAAGCGAACTCCACGCCAATCGCGCCCGAGCCGATAATCGCCACCGACTTTGGCTGCTTCTTCATCACGAGCGCCTCGCGCGAAGTCATCACCCGCTCGCCATCGACGGGCAGGAACGGCAACACCTTCGCCCGGCAACCAGTCGCGATTAGAATATTGTCCCCGCTAAGCGTCTCCCCTTTTCGGTCGCCTTCCATCAGCTCGACAGAACCGGCCGCCGTCACGCAGGCTTTCGCCACGACGTAGTCGACCTTGTTCTTCTTGAAAAGAAATTCGATTCCCTTGGCCATCTGATCTGCCACGCCACGCGAACGCTCGATCACTTTCGCGAAATCGTATTCCACCGATCCCACCGTGATTCCGAAGGTCTCGGCTTTTTTGAGATTCGCCATCAGCTCCGCGCTCTTCAGCAGCGCCTTGCTTGGAATGCAGCCCCAATTCAGGCAGGTGCCGCCCGCTCGCTCCATTTCGACGCAGACCACTTTCTTGCCCAATTGGCCCGCGCGAATCGCAGCCGCATAACCCCCAGGTCCCCCTCCAATTACAATCAGATCGTATTTTGCTTCAGACATCGTTCAGAAAAATTGAAAGCCAATCCGATAGGAGTTATAGCCCCCCATGTCTAGGACAATGATCGCGAGGCAACAAATGGTAGGCTCCGGGCAGCCTGCCCTGCGAAGCATTGGGTCGTCCCGGACAAAAAGCAAACGCCCACCGCTCCCTCAGATATCGATCACGTCGTCATTGCGATCAATTCTTCGACCTTCCGCCGAACTTTGCCTTCTCCCTCCTTCAGGACCCACACTCCCGACCGAGCGGCGACGATTCACATTCACCCTAGAATAGCTCTTCCCCCCATTTATCCAATTGTTGAAGAACAAGTTGAGCATCGTGATGATAAACGCCCCCATAAACGCGTAGCCAAAACTCGCCACCTCGAAGCCATCCACCAAATATCCGGCGAACATGTAGAGCAGCGCGTTAATCACCAGCAGACCAATCCCCATCGTCAACACGACAAACGGCAAAGCGAATAGCACAAGCATCGGCTTCAAGATCGCCGAAAACACGCCCAGCAGCAAAACCACCAGAATCAACGTGCTCGAATCCTCATAGCTGATGCCCGAAAGCATCGAGCTCCCCAGAAAAACGCCCAAGGCGCTAACCAACGCTCTTTTCAAAAAAACTGCCATATCCCTAGAACACGACCAATCAACGAAAGGTCGCGTTCCATTGCCAGCTCTTTAATTTTTCCATCATCCATTAGGTAGCGGCCGATTTTCCCGCGACTGCGGGACCATGTTTTGTAGCGGGACGACTGCGTCGTTCCGATTTCGCTTCGCTCCACCCCTTCAGCCTTAAGCCTTCAACCTTCCGCCTTAATAAATTTGCCCTCCCCCACGCATTCTTCTGAATGACCCGCGAACCATGCGGATCGCATTCATCCAAGACCATCTTCGCAACGGCGGAACCGAAAACCAGACCCTCCACATCGCCGACGGCCTCGCGAAGGCGGGATTCGACACGCACGTCATCGTCTTTCGCCGCGGCGGCGCCCTCGAAGCGAAAGCCGCCTCCCTCGCGTTCACCCTGCATTTTCTAAACCAAGGCCCCCTCAAAACCAACTGGTTCGCGCCAGGCCTGAAAACACTCCTTCGCTCCCTCAAAATCGATGCCCTCATCCCCATGGGACGAATGGCCAACTGCCACGCCGGGCTACTTTCCACGTCCAGCCGTGACTACAAAATCATCGCCACTTTCCGCACCGGAAAACCCATTCCCTGGCTCTATCGAAAAGCGCTGCGAAACGCCGACCACCTCATCGCCAATAGCCGCGAAGCCCTTGCCCGCATCAAAGCTCGCCATCAAATCGACCGCCCCAATTCCTCCGTCATCTACAACGGCTGTATCCGCGAAATCGACACAAACGATTCCGCCAACAATCCAGATACCTCCGCCGCCGCCAAACCAATCCGCCTCGTCAGCGCCAGTATGTTTCGACCCGAGAAAAAGCAGATCCGCCTCCTCAGAATCTGCAAACGCCTCCCCGCCGAAATCGACTGGCAACTCACTCTCGCCGGCGACGGCTCCGAACGCCAGAAATGCATCCAAGAAGCCAAGCGCCTCGGAATCGCAGATCGCGTGGATTTCCCCGGCCTACTCAGCGACCCAAACGCTCTCTACC
>JAJFLS010000187.1 GCA_021772595.1 Opitutales bacterium | reverse complement strand
TATCCATGCCGAGCACTTTGACGCCAGACTTAGCGAATTGAATGGAAAGCGGAAGGCCTACGTAGCCGAGACCGATAATAGCGGTTTTCATAAATGAGTTATCTTAAATTGCGGATTACGGATTAAGTAGCTCAGTGCTTTAGCCTGAGTAAAGGTGTGTCATTTTTTGGGACACGTTGAATGCGTTAACTAGAAGATAAGCGATCAGAGATTAGCAATAGTCGACAAGACTCTACACCTCTCGAAGTTCAATCTCCGGTTTCGTCCCGAATATTCGAGCGACCAAGGCTTTAGAGTATATCCAGAGGCATCTCCCGTTGGTCGTCATGTACCTCCAGAACATGCGCCGTGGTTCTTGGATGACGCGAAAAAGCCATTCGAGGCAGAGCTTCTGCATCCAGATTGGAGCCCTGGGTACGAGACCCGCCATAACGTCGAAACTGCCTCCTACGCCTTGCACGATTTTTGCACCGAGTTCGACGCGGTAGTTTTCGGCGAGCTCTTCTTTCATGGGCGAACCCATTCCGAGAAAGAGCAAGTCTGGTTGGGTCTTAGAGACTTCCTGAGCGATTGCGGCGGCTTCGTCTTTTTTGAAATAGCCATTCCGGTAACCGGCGATGACGATGCCAGGAAAATCGCGACCGATAATCTCCACGCATTTCTCGACGATCTCTTGCTTGGCCCCAAGAAGGAAAACTCGGTATCGGTTCTTGTTCGCTAGTTCTAGCAAACTCCTCATGAGGCCGATTCCATCAATGCGTTCCGGTACGGGAATGCTTAGGGAGCGGGCCATTGGGAGGAGCGGTTGCCCATCGGTCAGCACGAAATCCGAGGCCCACATCAGATCCCGCATGGAGACATCTTCCGCAACCTTCGAAACCTTGTTGGCGTTCACGAATTGGATGACTTTCGTGTCTGACTTGGAGTCGATGTGCTCTTTGACGAAATCGAGAAATCTTGATTTCTCGATTAGGTCCATTGGGCAACCAAGGAAATTGGCTCGTGAGTAGTTCATGTGTTGCAGCCTTCGGCTGATTGCTGATTGAAAAATTGCGGATTGGAAGATCGATAAGGGACTAATGCACTTAAACGGCGCTTGACGACACCTGTATCGCGCGACTGCGGGATCCTGATAAAAGAGATCTTGGTCAAGGTTCGCACTGCGAACTTAGGTCGGCTTTCAGCCGATTTAGGTTTGATTTGGTTGTGCTTTTCTTAACCACGGATGACACAGATATACACGGATAGATTAGGTTGTGTGGTTTTGGCTTTCGCTTGTAGGTCGCTGCGCCGAGGCGACATCCTTGTATCATCTACACTTATTAGACCTGTGCCCATCTGTGTAATTGGACTACGAAGTAGTGACGTGTCGCTCCGCTCGATAGTGGTTAAAAAACAATTACGTATTGCGTGTTTTGCATTCCCTCGTCTAGTCAATGCTCAGGCTAAAGCACTGAGCTACTTCATCCACAGTTTTAATTCAGCAATTATCAATTATCAATCTGCAATAGGAGATCACTCCTTCCAATCGATCTTTCCATGAACCTCTTTCATGTACCATTCGACCGTTTGCTCTACTCCTGTTCTGAGGTCGGTTTTAGGCTCCCAATCCAGAAGGCTTCGAGCTTTGTCAATGTTGGCATGAGTCGCTTTTTGATAACCAGGACGAGCATCGATGCGGTTGATTTTCGCCTTCTTCCCCATCACTGATTCGACTGTTTCGATTGCTTCACCAGTCGTGAAGCAAAGGTCTGTCCCAATGTTTATGATTTCGCCAACGATACGATCCTTGTTTCTTATCGTTGCTAGAATGGCATCACAGATATCGCCGACATAGGTAAAGCTCCGTTGGTGCTCGCGTGCATTGCCGTAGAGGGGAAACTCCGTATCGTTGGCGATCGCCCTAATTAACTTTGGAAAGAGTTTTTCCGGTCGTTCACGTGGTCCGTAGACAGAGAAAAGGCGCAACGAGCAAGCAGGTAGTCCCATACTTCTTTGCATGGCGAGAACTTCTTGTTCGGCGTATAGCTTTGTGGCTCCATACCAAGATGCGGGTTTAGGAGGCTTTTCTTCATTGTCTGTTGCGTGTAGACCATAAACTGACGATGTAGCGACATTTGCAAATAGCTTTAGGCGATCGCTTTGTTTGGCTGCTTCAACTAAGCGATGCGTAGCTATAATGTTATTTTCATGATAGCCAGACCAAGGGGTTGTTGCAGATATTCCGGGCTGGGCTGCGAGGTGGACAATGGCGTCGGCCTGCGCAACAATTGAATCGATGTCCCCTGTGGCGAGATTGCATTCGAATAGGTCTATACCTGTCGTTTTGAGAAGGCCCGCGTTGGTTCGCTTAATTTCGGGGGAATAGTAGTCGTTATACGAATCGATTCCCAGTGGAACGATACCCTCCTCTGACAATTTAAGCGCGAGATTGGATCCAATGTATCCGGCTGCTCCAGTGATAAGTACTTTCATTATGGAAAATTGCGAATTGAGAATTACGTATTGAAGATTGGAAGATGGAGTTATTGCAGGGATTTGATCTCAGATTCGTGATAAAGAGCCAGTCTAGGATCTACGCTAACAAATTCCGGAGACCGTCTTCGAGTGGCATGAAAAGGCCAGAGAAGAGTTTATTTGCAATGAGTTTTTCGTTGGATCCGAGACTTTCTATAATATCGCCTTCGCGGGGCGCTTCGTAGTTAGTTTCTGGGGAAGTGTTTGTGATTCTTCCGAGTGTTTCGATGAGCTGGTTCAGTGTCGTTTCTTTGCCGGTGCAAATATTGTAGGGTCCGCTCGGTACGTCACGAGCAGTCGCTGCGTTAGAGATGATCGCCGCGACATCCTTGACGTAAATGAAATCACGAGTCTGTAGCCCGTCGCCGAATACGGTGAGGCTCTGGTTTGCGGAAATCCGATCAGAGAAGATGCTGATAACGCCGGAGTAGGGGCTACTGGGATCCTGGCGGGGGCCGTAAACATTGAAGAATCGAAGGGCGTAGGTATCGATGCCGTAGTGCATTCGGTATTGATCGAGAATTTGCTCGGATACCCATTTCCCCATTCCGTAAGGGCTCAAGGGAGCCTTGGGATGATTTTCGTCAATCGGCAGCTGTATTGGATTTCCAAATATCGCTGCAGAGGATGCAAAGACAACGCGTTTAACATCATGTTTCCGTGCCACCTCGCAAATTGAATGGGTATTGGCCAGGTTGAGCTGATAGTTGTCTTCTGGGTTGTCGATACTTTCCTGTACGCTGACCAAGGCGGCGAGATGGATGATTGCATTGGGTTCGAACTCTGCGGCGACTGACTCCAGCCGGTCGCGTTCGCAAACGCTGAAGATCTCAGTTTGGAGTGACGGGTGTTCGGCGACCGAAGATAGATTGTCTCGATTGCCTGTACGCAAATTGTCAATGGCGAGCACCTGGTGCCCTTGATTGAGCAGGTGCTCCACGGTGTGGGAACCGATGAAGCCACAGGCTCCGGTTACGAGGATTCTTTGGTGAGATGGATTCATTTATGATCGATTGCGGATTGAATATGTCGGATTCCGGATACGGTAGCTCAGTGCTTTAGCCTGAGTGATTGCCAAATTGGAAATAATGTATTAACCGCCCACCCGCAATCGCGGGTTCAAGTTCGCTAAGGACGCAAAGGAGTATGTTGCTGATGGAGGATCTGCTTTGGGCCGTCGAAGATCCCGATGCGGCGGGGTTAAATACCCGACAATCGCTTACAGTGATGGAGGGTGCACTGAGTTACGCGAAAGAGGAGAAACGTTATGTCCTACTTTCAAACGAATTTGGTCTCGGACTTCTGGCTTTGATCTACGAATTAACTTCATTCGCATTTTTTCCCTTAGGCGTATCTTAGCCGTCCGCGGCATTCGGGTACGGGAATTGCGTCCGCGGTAGCAGTTTGAATCCATAACGCGGCAGCGTCTTCAGCATTATTCAAAGCTTCGGTCTTAGTGGCTCCGTGTGCCATGCAACCGGAAAGTTCCGGAACCTCGGCCACAAAAATAGCGTCCGACTTGTCCCAATAGACGATCACTTCGTATTTCAATTCATTCATTTTCAATCAACTTATTCTCTGTCAATATCTTGCGTACTTGTCTTACTTGGTAGCCCTTTGCCTTGGGACCATCCGCTTGAAGATTAATTCGTTCGATGATTCCTGATTTCGTGAAAATATGATGGCTTCCCCTTTGGCGATGGTCAAATCCCAATGACTCGAGAAGTCCGACAAGGTCGGAAAAGGAAATACTGCTGTCGGATTGACCGGATAATATTTTCCGAATCAACTTTTCGTTCCCGCCCATTCTTTATGACTTAGGCTTTTTCTGGTTCAGTGGCAAGTTGGCATTTTCAGCAAAATGAAACTACTCGCCGAGAAGAGCGGGTTCGGTGTGCGAAAGCCGAAAATCGACTCCGCAGTGTCTTCTGTCGATTTATGAAACGTTCAACCTGTGTTGTATTTACACCCACTACCGAGCGACACGTCACTGCGTAGTAGTGCCAATGGCACAGATGATTGGGTTGTTGGAATTCGAAATCCGCAATGCAAAATCCGCAATCGGGACTACCGCAGATCACCGTTGATCCCCTGCTGGTATCCAATGCGGATACTCTTTGTGCCTGGCGAGGATGCGGACGGGAATGGCGGGCAGATTGAGGATGCGGGCGATGCAGAAGCGGTGCCACCCATCGTTCAGAATTGGCGATCCATCTCTTGAGAGATTAACCGTAACTTCGTCTAGCCGATGGCACGGATTGTCGATAAGTCGGTCTTGGTAGAGCTGTCGATTGCTGCGGAATCCGTTCTGCCGGATGCTTTCATAGAGCTGGTCCCATTTGCCGAAATATTGATCGACCATCTCGATGGAGTTTACGCCTCGGAAAGTCTGACCTGCTTCTAGATCGTCGAGAGCCTCCTGGTAGTGAGCGGTTTCGGGCCAAGGCGTGCTGCTTAGGAAATGTTCCGCCATGGAACGGTATACGCTGTGATCCTCGATAGCGACGACTTCATTATCCCAGTTTCCCCCCTCGACGAAGCGTTGCCCGCGTCGAGGGAACTGGCTAAAAGGCAGCTGCCCGAAGCGTACATCCGCCTGTTTTATCTGATAGGTCTTTCCTGCGTTGCCAGCCGTAATAATTGAAAACCATAGCCAACGGGTATTATGGTAAAGGTTTCTAATTATAGGACAGCGATTCTTTGCGACTTTCGTCATGCTTGATTGGTCGAGCAATGCTCAACTAGACTGCTCTAAAAACGATTGTTTCGTCGGGAGGCGGTGGAATTGAAGCACCTACGAAACCTCTGAGGTTTCTTTCGCCATGTTCGTGAGCGCTAAGAATAGCTGAGCTTGAGGCCAGCGTAAAAATGGGAAAGTATGCGTCATGCCTGCTATGTACGTTCGAGTGACGAAGTGTCCGTCTGGCAATTGGTAGTTTTCGATCAAGTCAATCGCTAGGGATTGAGCGAGATTCCACGCTTCGGGAATGTCCTCTCGCAATAGGGATCCAAGCGTGATTGCTTCTGCATAGTTATACATTTCCAATCTTCCCAATTGAAAACGGGGTTCTTTGGAGAATGACTTGGGGCGATTGTCTGAGCTGAATAGGTGGGTACAATAGTATTCGTATCCAGATTCTATCGCCTGCCAGATGTCTACCCGGTCGAGCAGTCGATTTAGCTTAAACAGATTCTTTAGGACGAAGCATGTATGAAAGTGGTCGATAAAGCGATCCGCTTTCGTTTCCAGGCCATAAAGCCAAGATCCGTCCTCCTGCTGACATTCCAGAATGAACTTGAGATTGCCAATTCCGATTTCGGTGTAGTCGGCCAAATTGAAGCGCTGCCCGGCGTCAATGAGAACATAGGCCCGATATGCGCTAGCATTGACGACCATGCTGTTGTCGAGTGGCGAATAGCTCCCGGCTGCGGCACCTTCGGAGTAAGGCGTATCGTTAAGATCTTCTCGAACAAACCGTGTGATCGATCGGGCGATCTCGAGATACCGTTCTTCGCCGGTCAACTCATGAAGGCGGACAAATACTTCATAGCAATAGGGGGTGCAAGTGATGTAGGGGGTGTTCTTGGGCCACATCGCCTTGTTGTTTTGCCAATCAAATGGGTAACCCCAACAATGTCCTTTGTATCCAGGAATTGAGTATTCGAGCAATTCCTCCGCTAAACCGACCGCACGGTCGAGAAAACTCGAGTCCGAACGAGCCTCGTAAAGATTGAGAAAGCCGAGAATAAGCTGTGCGTCAGAAGTCGCATAGCGCTGTTTGGCTGCGAAAAGCTTGCGGGCAGAAGGGAAGAAGAGGTCGATCAACACAATCGGGAGTACGAGTGGCATCCCGATCTTCCCCCGTTTATAGTAGATGCGACGAGCCCAGAGGCCGTATAGCGTGCCCGAGACATCATAAGGATCGTAGCTCGGAATGCCGACCCGATTCAGCCAGGAGATGAAGCGATCAATTCCTGATTCGAATGGACCTGTTCCAAGGGACGCGGAGTCTGGTGAGGCGGATGGATTGTTCGCGGAGCTATTGGGCATTGTTTGGGATACGAGATGGACTGATTTATTATTCCCCTTGCAGGATGGCAGCGATAAAGGCGGGTCGCTTGATTGCTGCAGGTTTGGAGCGCCCGCTATTTTTTGGTTTCGAGATAGATCGTGAGCGGGCCTATTTCGTTCACATATCTCAGCCGTACGCTCGGTTGGAGTTGTGATGTGTTGCCTTATGCTTCTAAGGCCGCTCCGTGAAAATTCACAATCAAAGCTAATC
>JAJFLS010000186.1 GCA_021772595.1 Opitutales bacterium | reverse complement strand
CGCGGGATCACGTGATCCAAATTCAGGTCTTCCGAAGGCAGCTTCTTTCCGCAATACTGGCATTGGTACTTGTCCCGCTCGAACACGTTCTTGCGTGTCAGCTTCAGCTCCTTCTTCGGCACCTTGTCGAAAATCGACAGCAAAACGATCTTCGGAACGCGAATCGGATACCGGACCGTATGCACCATCTCCATTTCCGAAACAGGCGGATTGTAGAGCGAGAAATCGACCCAATCCATCATGTCGAAGATCTGGAAATCCTCGTTTTCCGCGTGCACCACACTCGCGTGCCCCGCTGCAAGCAGAGAAAACGCTCGCTTAGCGGCGATCACATTGACCGCCTGCCATAGCCTATTCAAAACGAGCACCGGCTCTGTTAAGGCTGCTTCCATGAAGCCAAGGTTCTAAGAAGACCGTCCCATCTGTCAAGAATGGACCTTGTCAATCGATTTTGAAACTGACTAAAAGTTCGACACGGCTTTGTAACGTAATCTCCAATACGTCAGTGAAAGCAGCGTCCCCGCATCTCTTAGAAGCTGTCTAATAAGTCAGAATATAAAGAGGATTGCTCGTAGGGGACTTCGCTTGCGAAGACCGAGCAGTGTGAGCTCAAGCTACTTCTGCGGTTCGCCGCAAGCGGCGCCCCTACGTCACCCAACAGGATTCGCTGGAACCGCCTCACCTCCATTCCTCCGTGAACTTAGTGGTTTATAATTCTGTATCAAATACCAAAATTCGACCGGTGATCGACCTCCTAATTGATACTATGAAAGCATCACTATATATAAATACTTTCTGTTTGCTCTCGGCTTCAAAAGCTATAGTTTGACAAACCATGTCTACCCCAGCTCTTTGTCTCTGTTACTTGATAGCGCGTCTGGTTGTCCCGATCCTCATTTGCGCTTCGATTCACGCCGACTCCGACCAAAAAGAAACCCCAGAAGAAATTCTCGCTGCATCGCTCGATATGTACTCGAATCTTCAAAGCTACGAGTGCGAAGGGAAGATTACCGTGGTTAGCAGAGGAGAATCTCGAGGAGTAACTGTGAGCGGACCAGGGGGTGATGCACCCAATTCATCAACTGACCGCGGCCCACCTAGATCCGACTATTGGAGCTTTCAATTCGCATACACCAACGACAGGCAGCTAGCATTTCGTCTCTATCGCGGCGAAGCGCCCAGAGATACGCCCGTCGTTGAAATCAACACGCGCGAGGATGGAACCTACGAACTGATAAACGACGGCAGCGGCCCGCAGGTCTCGACCAATAATCTAAACGAAATGGTCATTCGAAATGGAAGCTCGACTAAGTGGCTACTTCCTTTTCTGCTAAACCTGCTCGAGCCCGAGCTACGCTACAACCTGCTCAGCGAAACACCGCAATGGGCGATGTACGAATATATAAATGGCAAAAAACACCGCGGTGCGCAATTGAGATCAACAACGCGAAAATGGATCTGGATCGACTCCGCGACCCATGCGATCCGAAAAGTCCGATACCTCAGCAACGGCAAATCGCGCCGATTAGAATTGGAGCTGCTGCACAAGCGCCTCGAAGAGCTCGACGAGGATCAAGTGGAGATCGGAAACCTGATCCTCCAGGAGATCGATGCGCTCGAAGATCGGCCCGAAATCAAGCCGATACGATTCTATTACGAACTCACGCACCAATCATTCGATAAGCCGCTTACTTTTCCGAACTAGCATATCGGTCCTCAACAAAATGACACCAGCGATTGAACACGTCATACGCAACCCCTCATTATACATCGTTAATCTGGTAGCGATTCTGTCCGCCTTCGCAATTTACTGCGCCCCCTCCATCGGCGCCTCCGATCCAATAAAGCCGCCACCAGAGTTGCTCGTCAATTCGATCGAGTTTTATGGAAGCCTGGACAGTTTCCAATGCCAAGGAGTGATAACTTCGATCCAATCAGGATTTTCATCGGGCGGGTCGGAAGAGCCGAGTTTGAACCCAGATAGGGTTCGGAAAGTAGAATTCTACTTTGAGTATTCTCGAGACAGAGAAATACGTCTGAAAATCTATCCATTCGAAAAATCGCAGCGACATCCGGATCATGAAATACGCACGAACGAAAACGGCCAATTCGAATCGTACTCCAAGGGCAAATACGAGTTTACACTTGATTCTATTGAAGAAATGGCAATCCAAACCATGGATCAGAATAGAGAGCTGCTTTCCTTATTTCTAGATCTATTACAACCTAAGCGGCACTTCAAATTTACTAGCGAAGAACCGAGAAATCTTGGCAAATCAAAAATCGGAAACTCACTTCACTATGGAATCCAGCTCAAATCATCCGCTCGAAAAACTATTTGGATAAACCCTATGACCAATACGATAGGCCAAGTCCGAAACCTCAGAAACAACGTAGCGAGGAGGAAAGAGATTTCCGTATTAAATCAGCGCCTCGCCAAGCTAATAGATCATCAGGTAGCGGCGGGAAACGAAATCGCTCAGCAAATTGACGCGTTGAGCAATGTCTCCAAAAAGAGCGTTCTTTATTACTACGACTTCACTAGCCAATCATTCCAATAACGAATTTTCCAATTGCGCTAAGTTTCTCAATGCAGACAGCTCAATCCGCGTCGTGGACGGCGACGCTGGCCCAGTTGGCTTTGTTGTTCGCGATGAACTCGTCGTGCAGCGGGTGGTCCTGATACACGTTTTGATCGGGAATATTTTCGAACAGCACCGTCAGGCTCAGGCCGAAATCGCGCACGCTGACCGGGCGCACTTCCGTGTCTGCGGGCGTGCCGACATAGATCGCCTTAACGGTCTCGACTTTGCCGAGAAGGTTTCTCGCGTCATCCGCGCAAGCCTGTATGTCCGCTTCGGTGGACTCTGAAGTGAATTTGAAAAATACGGTGTGAACTAGCATTGGTTTCGATGGTTGATAAGAATTTGAAGGAGACTATTCGCCGATCCGCTCGAACCGGTTTATCACCGGATCAATACGCTCCTGATTCGCCTTGTAAAGCTTTACGTTGCGCCTCATCGAGCCCTCCAGCAAATCGACGAGACGCCGCTTCTCCGCGATCGAGACTTTTGCCCGCTCCAGGACAAAGGGCGACAGCTTCTCCCCCGCAACCACTTTCTCCATTTGGCGAATCTCGCTTTTCAGCGCCTTCAGCTCCTCCGGATCGTCCAAATACTGGCGCAGGAACATCAGCTTCGCGATCGTCGCCACGAACTCGGACGCCGTCATCTCCACTCTGTCCCAAACCGCCAGCGAACGGATCGCCACGAGCGGCTCATCGGATTCCGACGGCGCTTGCCAAAGGTCTACATTTTTCGAGGCCCACTTGAGAATCGGCTCCGCGTTTTCAATCAGCAAATCGATTTCCCTCTTCTCCAGACGCTCCTCCAGCAAGTCATTGAGAATCGGCTCCACGCTCGTCGCCTGCTCGACCAATTCCGCCCCCGCGACGCGTTCGCCTTTGGCAAGCGCAACGGAGCAGGCAGCTAAAAGGAAAACGATGAATAACCGATTCATCATTCCAGTAAGCAGTGAAAGTTCGTTCCGGGCCATGCAAAACGTAGGAGCCTGCTTGCAAGCGATATCCATGATTATTGCGGTCCCGAGTCCAAAGTGCCTATCGCCTGCAAGCAGGCTCCTACATCCTGGCTACCGCCTCAGCTCGACCTTGCCTTCGCCTTTTACGGCTCGGCCGATCGCTACCGCTTTCGTGCCGTTCTTGCGGCAGAATTTCAGGATAGAATCCGCCTCCGCCTGGCTGGCTATCAACGCCATGCCGATCCCCATATTGAAAACCTCGTACATCTCGTCGAAATCGATCTTCCCTTTCTGTTGGATCAAGTCGAAAATCGGGAGAGGCGTCCACGCATTCGTATCGATCTCCACGTTCACCTTATTCGGCAAGATCCTCGGAATGTTGCCCGTGAAACCGCCGCCGGTGATGTGAGCGATTCCAAAGATGCCGTTGCCTTTTCGGACCTTCGAGGAGCGGCCTGTATTGAATTTCTGGAGAAGCCCTTGGATGAGAGCCGCGTAGTTCGTATGCGGCGCCTGCAACGCTTTGAATACGCTCTGACGCGAGCCGGGCACCTTGTCCGTTCCCTTCATCTTGGCCGTATCGAAAACCACCTTTCGAGCCAACGAATAACCATTGGTGTGCAAGCCATTGGAAGGCAGCCCGATCACGACGTCGCCCGCCTTGATCGTCTGTCCCGAAAGCATCTTGTTCTTTTCGACAATACCGATAACCACGCCCGCGATATCGTATTCGCCCGGATGATAAAATCCTGGCATCTGCGCGGTTTCGCCGCCGATCAACGCGCAGTTCGCGGACGAGCACGCTTCTTTCATTCCCGCGATCAATTGCTTGAAAACCTTCGGTTCCAGTTTGCCCAGTCCAAGATAGTCCAAGAAGAAAAGCGGCTCCGCACCGATCACTGAAATATCGTCGATGCAGTGATTCACTATATCCATGCCGACGCTCCGGTGCTGGCCCGAATCGAATGCCAGTTTGAGTTTCGTACCCACACCATCGATACTGCTCACCAGAACCGGCGCCTTGTATTTCGACTTCGACAGATCGAACAATCCGCCAAAGCCGCCCACCGCGCCGAGGACTTCCGGACGCGACGCAGCCTTCAAGGACTCCTTCAAATCGCCCTTCATGCGATCGCCGAGATCTATATTAACGCCCGCCTGGGCATACGCTTTCGTTTTCTTTTTCGCTGGCATTGTAGTTAAAGTAAGATCGAAGAATTAAGAATGCAGAAGTTTCGAAATTTCACTTCTTAGTTCTGCATTTCTACTTCTCAATTTAGTATCAGTAGCTTCTCCCGGTGGATTTCTCGTAGTAATTCACAAAGGCCTTATTCACGACTCGGTAGCCGCCTGGCGTGGGATAGTCCCCGGTGAAATACCAGTCGCCTTTGTGATCGGGCAGCGACTGCCTCAAGCCTTCCACGGTCTGGTAGATGATCGATACCTCCCCATTCCAGTCCCTGTCTTTCGGATAAACGATTTCCGATATTTTGCGCGATATCTGCACGTCGGTGAAGGGAGCGTAGACTTCTTTCACGTAGTTGATCTCGCATACCTCATCGGAGCTCATGCATTCCAAGCATTTTCGGTATACCGAGTTCAACACCTCCGTCTTGCCGATCTCCTTGAGCAGGATAGTCGCAGCCTCGAAAGCAATAAACTTGCCCAGCTCCGACATATCGATGCCATAGCAATCTGGATACCGTATCTGCGGAGCCGTCGAAGCGATGATGATCTTCTTGGGATTCAGGCTACTCAGGATCTTCAGGATCGATGTGCGCAGCGTCGTTCCGCGTACGATCGAGTCGTCGATACACACCAGGTTGTCCGTCTCTTTCACGATGCCGTAGGTCACATCGTAAACCAGCGACGCCATTTCGTTCCGCGAATTCTCGGAGGAAATAAACGTCCTCAACTTCTGATCCTTGTGGGCGATCTTCTCGCCCCGAGGCCAATTCCGCATGATCAGATCGTCCAGCAACTCCTCATTCAACTCCCCATCCTCCTGAGCCGCCAGTATCGCTTCCTTAACTCTTTGGCGCCGCTCTAAACGCAGTTTTTCGATAAAGCCGAAATACCCGACTTCCGAAGTATTGGGAATGAAGCTGATGACCGTGTTCTCCAGGTCGTGATCGATTTCGTCGAGTACCTGAGTCGAAAGCTGGGCTCCCAAGAGCTTCCGTTCCTTGTAGATATCCGGGTCGTTTCCACGAGAAAAATAGATGCGCTCAAACGAACATTGAAACCGGCTCTCCGGCTGCGTGAACTCCTCGCAGAGCAGCTCGCCGCTTTTCTTGACCACGATGATATTGCCCGGCGGCACTTCATGGATCGCGTCGGCGTCCTTGCTGAAAATCGTCATCAACGGCGCCCGCTCCGATGCCGAAGCGAACACTTCGTCATCTTCGAAATAGTAAGCCGGACGAATCCCCCTCGGGTCGCGCAAAATGAAGCTGTCTCCATTTCCAATCGCCCCGATCAAAGTATAGCCGCCGTCCCAGCGCTCCGCCGCCTTTCGGAAAACCTTCACCAAGTCGATTTCGTTCAAAATGCGTTCGGAAATCTCGCCCGGCTCGTGGCCCTCGTCGCGAAGATAGCGATACAGATTGTCGTGCGCCTCGTCCAAGTGAAAACCGACCTTCTCGAGCAAGGCCTGCGTGTCGGTTGCGAAAATCGGATGCTGCCCCATGGAGATCAGACTTTCGTTGAGCTCCTTGGTGTTGGTCATGTTGAAATTGCCCGCCAGCATGAGATTCTTGGTCGGCCAACTGCTGCGACGAAAGAACGGGTGGCAGACGCTCAAGGAGTACCCGCCCGAAGTCCCGTAACGCAAATGCCCCATGTAGTACTCGGCGCAGAAATCGAACTTCGCTTTAATCGAGGGCACGTAATCCGAAAGGATCTCCCCGGACCGCTCGAGCTTCTCATACTTCTTCAGAGTCTCTTTGAAAATCCTATCGAGCGAATTTGATTTCACCGTCCGCTCGCGAAACATGTACGGATCGCCCGGTGGCATGTCGAACTTCACCGCCGCGACGCCCGCCCCGTCCTGGCCTCGATTCCGCTGCTTCTCCATCAGCAAAAACAGCTTGTAGAATCCGTACAGCGGCGTGCCGTACTTCTCCGCGAAATATTCCAAAGGCTTCTTAAGCCTAACCTGGGCGACTCCGCACTCGTGCTTTATCAACTCGCTCATTTGTCGTCCTTAGAGGGCATTTTGTAGTGAATCAGAAAATACGCTATCCATATAGAAAGCCAAAGCGCGACGGGCAAATAGCCCCGTCACGACAAAATTTGCTCGCATCATCTTCTCTGAAAACGCGTTTCACGGATTTAGCTCTGCCCCAGAAACAGACAAACCGCCGTAATCATGCGGCGGTTTCCTCCCAACGGCCGGATGGCTTGTCGAACGCGCGAATCCCGGACCCTTCCCGGCAGGGTTCGCGGCGATTTCTCGCTCATAACGTCGATTTTTCTCGTGCGCTTCGAAGACGGGATTGTTCACTTTGGAGCTCAGATTTCGGTGTTAATTTTACGCAACATCTCCTACGAGAAAAACTAACCGCGTTGCAACAAATCATTGCGCCTTTCTTCGATTCATTTTGCATCGAGCTCAATCGGCTGCCTGATTCGCCACCCTTCGCCGACCTTCCGCCATGGATCCCGCAGACCAGATCGCAGACATCCCCTACCTCCCTTGCCCAGAGAACCCCATGGACTGGCGCGACCTCAACCGCTTCGGAACCGGCGACCGCGGCAGCGACTTCTACAAGATCTGCCTCGACTACAGCCAAGTCCTCTGGCGCCAGCGACTCCCCGCTCGGGCCATCCTCTGCCTCGACCGCGCCTGGGGAGCCAACCTCGAAGGAACCGAAGGCATCCTCGCCGAATGGCCACTCCCCTACCGGGCCCTCGTATACTTATTGTCGAACGCCCCAGAAGCCGTTTTTCTCGGAAACCCACGCGTCCATTTCCAGCACTACGCCGACCGCCTCGGCGAACCCCGCATCGAACAACGCAAATGGCGCTCCTGGGCCTGCTGGGCTCTCTCCTGCAAGGCCAGGCCAGATTTGCCCGGCGATCCCAAACACGACGTCGAGGAACCCGCGATCGACAAGATCTCCGAAAAGCTCGATGCCCACGGCCACCCCGGCGAGACCCTTCTCTGGCAGCAAACGCTCGACGCTATAGAAAGGTAGGGACCGACTGCCAGGCGGTCCGCATCGGTTGAGTCTTAGAGACTGTTCAATCAGTGTAAATACATTCGGGGCGGCGCCCGAAGGCTACCTGTTTGAAGGGAATTCTAGGGTAGTGAACGGGCGCCGTCCCGTTCCAACGATTCGCCGAACTGACTTATTTAACAGACCCTACAGCTTCAACTCC
>JAJFLS010000185.1 GCA_021772595.1 Opitutales bacterium | reverse complement strand
CCACTCTTCATTCGGGCCGACCGGCTCGATCTGCTTCAATCCGCCGAAGCGGCTTCCCATTCCAGCCGCCAGAACTAGCAATATCGGTTTCATCGTTTGCTTAACTCGCCGGAAAAATCCGCCTTTGCAACCGAGAAAGATCCGCGGCTCTTTTCAAATGCAGGGAGCTCTGGCTTACATTCAGGAATCTCATTCTCGCCGCGATCGCTGATCGCGGGTTGATCCGGCTAACTATTCCGTGATCAGAGATCGCGGCTACAGGAGGATGTTAGGCGAAAGCAGTTCATCGACCGTATGAATTACAACGTTGTAATTCATACGGTCGGATTGCGGAGAATGAGGGTCTGCGGGATTGTCGGGGGATTGGCTGGTGAAGCGCAGGCTTGCCTCTGGGTGGGGAGGGGCGTAGCTGTTTGGTTTAATCGATGACCATGGAAGCGAAGTATTTGGGAAAAACAGTCAAGAGTCCGATCGATGAACTGGACACGTTTCCGGCTCCCGAGGGGGTGGCTCAGGTGACGATGACGTCGGACGAAGTGGCGAGCTCATGCCCGATAACAAGGCAGCCGGATTTCTACACGGTCAAGATCGAATACCGCCCGGACGCTCTGTGCATCGAATCCAAGAGCCTGAAGCTGTACCTCTGGGGCTTCAGCAGCCGTTCGGTTTTCGCGGAGAAAATGGCCGCGAATATTCGGGATCGCGTAGTCGCGGACATAGCGCCGAAGTCGTGCCGTGTCACGACGATTCAAAAGGCCCGGGGCGGAATTAGCATTGAAACAATTGCGGAATTCCCGAGTCCCGAATAAGCGGGTTGTTCGAACTTCTTAAACGAGACTCGGTATGGAATTTCTGAAAAAGCTGGAACGGAAGCTGGGCTTCCTGGCGGTGCCGAATATCGCGACCTATCTCGTTGTTGGGCAGGTGGCCATTTGGTTGTTGTCCCTTGGTTATGAGAGGCCGAATGGCTCCAACGCGCTTCTTGAGCAGATGGCCTTTAATGCAAAACTGGTTTTTGAGGGGCAAATTTGGCGCGTATTCGCTTTCCCGCTGATTCCTCCGTTGAGCAGTCCGATTTTTCTAATCTTCGCTTGGTATATATTCTACATGATTGCGGGCGCGCGGGAGGGCCAGTGGGGGGCATTCAGACTGAACCTCTATATGGTTTTAGGCGCGGTATTGGGGATGATAGGCGCTTTGTTGCTGCCGGGGGTATCGATTACCAATATCTTCTGGGGGCAGACGATTTTCTTGGCGTTCGCGTACTTGTTTCCCGATTTCGAATTGCGGCTGTTCTTCATTTTACCGGTCAAGGTGCGTTGGCTGGGCTGGCTTGTTTGGATTAACCTCTTGCTGACGTTCTTCGGAAATCCTTGGCAGGCGAAAATTTTCATCGTTGCGAGCGTCGCCAACTTCTTTCTCTTTTTCGGAAACGACATCTATCTCAATCTGAAATCGAAGAAGCGTCTGGCGGAAGTCAAAGTGGAGAAGGTGAAGCGGGAGTCGCAGGCGTTTCATACTTGCTCGAGCTGCGGAGCTACGGACAAGTCGCATCCGGATAGGCACTTTCGCTATCGGGCGGACGAGTCGTGCGTTTGCGACGATTGCCTTGAGTCGAGCAAGGCGAGCGCCGGGGAAGAGGAGTGACCAACGACGATCCAGACGCATACCCGATAGTGGATTTGCTGGACGGCTGGCGCTTTCGTGTGGAGGAAACCTGCGTTGGCTATTGGGAAGCTTCCGGAATTGACGGGAGCGGAAGGTCGGTATCCAGGACAGGCACGACGAATCCGGAGATTCTGCTCCAGGAGTGCGTCGAAGACGCCATCGATCTGGGCCGATAGCCGCGCCCTGGCTCAAAGGGTTTTCAGACTGTCAAAATCGCGAATTTTTCAGGAAAAAGGTTGAATTAAAGAATTAGTTATCTTTATATACCGAAACATTTAGAACAACGCATCTTATACACACCGAGAAATGAACGTAGTTTTGCTCACGTCGTTTGTCGGGCTCATTCTCGTCGCAATGGCGATCGCATTTTTCTTCTACACGCGATCCTGTTCCGACGGCAGCAGCCCGGAACGCGAAAGTCTTCTCCCATTGGAAGACGAGCAGCACGTCGTGCACGGTGCTAAGAAGCGCTCGGGCGGACCGTAGGCTGCAGCGCCTTGCCGCTCATTCTTTGGAGTGAACGACGAAATGAGCGAAAACAAACGTATAATCGAGTATAACGACCAGATAGTCCGGCAGTTCATGCTGGCCTCAATCCTCTGGGGCGTCGTGGGCATGCTGGTGGGCGTGTTCATCGCATCGCAGCTTAACTACCACTTCCTCAACTTCAATGTGGAGTGGTTGACTTTTGGGCGACTTCGACCGTTGCACACGAACGCGGCGATTTTCGCGTTCGTGGGAAACATGATGTTCGCGGGGATCTACCACTCGACGCAGCGATTGGTTAAAGCGAGGCTGGCGTCCGATCTCTTGTCCAACATCCATTTCTGGGGATGGCAGGCGATCATCGTTTCGGCGGCGATCACGCTTCCGCTCGGATTCAGCCGAGGAAAGGAATACGCC
>JAJFLS010000184.1 GCA_021772595.1 Opitutales bacterium | reverse complement strand
AATACTAGCAAGACGCCGCAATCACTCATCGTCGTCATCGTCGTCATCATCATCGTCATAGTCATCGTCATCAACCGATTCTCCTTTTTCGATTTCCAGAATCTTGCCTCTACGACTGACTTCAACTTCATAAAAAACCCCATCTGCAGCACTGACGCCCGACAGCTCGAAGACGATCCTTCCCCATTCCCATTCCCTTTCCGCCTTCAGGAATTCGAACTCGGCTATCGCTTCTCGCGCCGCATCGATTACGCGCTTCGGCACCTCGGAAAGCGGGATTTCCTTTGCGTAGGAATTCATTGGCAGAAACCAGCAAAGCAGCAGCATCGCCAGCAACGATCTGATCGTCGATTTAGTGGGTTTCATTGTTCGATATATCCAGTTTGTTGATCGAGTTATCGCCCCGAACGATCACCCTCTATCGAGTCACTATACGATACCTACCTTAACGCTTCCTTAATGGGAGGAAAAAAGATTCGGTGATGTTAGAGTTTATCTCTAAACTGTAGACGCGATCGTTGATCGCGTTTTAGCAGGAGCGGGCTTACCCCGCGATATTTCTAATTCCACGCGAACATCGCGGGATAAACCCGCTCCTACATTTCGAACGCTCCATAATGTTCGATTTATTGGATACTTACTAGTTTTCCAGCAACCACGCGAACATTAAGCCGACGTTAAGGCGATAGAGCTACGCTTCATCCATTAAACGGATGACGCTTTCAAATGGGAAGATCGATCATTCCCAACCGTAGTTCACAATAGAATAATACAATGAAACATTCAATCATCGCAATACTTGCCTTACTCGCAGTCGCCACAAGCGCATTCGCCTACCAAGATTCGTTCAACTTAGAAAACTGCAACCTGCGGTCACGCGGAGTTAACGACTACTTCATTCCCCTCAGGCCAGGGTACAATATGCTTTACGAGGGAGAGGACGATGGCGAAGAAGTAACCCTGCTCATCACAGTCCTGAATCGAACCAAATTGGTGGACGGCGTACGCTGCGCCATCGTCAAGGAAATGGAATGGATAGACGGAGAACTCTTTGAGATTTCATGGAACTACTTCGCGATCTGTCGCAGGACAAAAGCCATTTTCTACTTCGGCGAGGACGTCGATTTCTTCGAGGACGGCGAAGTCATCGGTCACAGTGGGGCTTGGCTCTCCGGAGAGGACGGCGCATTCTTCGGATTAAACATGCCTGGTTTCCCTATCCTAGGGGCACGCTATTTTCAGGAAATCGCCCCAGGAGTCGCGCTTGATCGAGCTGAGCACGTGAGCCTAACCGCCGAGGTCGAAACCGAAGCCGGCGAATTCGAGAATTGCCTCTCTGTCGTCGAGACGAATGCCGTAGAACCCGGCGATGTCGCCGTGAAATTCTACGCTCCCGGCGTCGGCATGGTAAAGGATGGAGCCATCGAGCTCGTGGAGTACGGCCGATATCTGTACACCGAAGACGGCGAGCCAGCAGAAGAAGTAGTAGAAGACTGAGAGGACCAGAACAACTTTCTTCATTGAACATCCCAATGGCGGCTCTCTCACGCGAGAGCCGCATTTCTATTTTGCAAATAGTCGACCAAAGAAACTTGCGAGTTGAGCAATCGCCCACATGATAAGCGGTCAATGAACTTCAATCCGCGTTCCATCCTCACCGCCGCTATTCTGCTCCTCTCTCTCGCCGCTACTGCAAGAGCCGCCGACCCCGAAGCTCCGGAAATCTACGGCCCCTACACCGCGCTTGCCCGCAACGCGGACATCGTCAAGAACGTGAAGATCGCCGAAAATGGCCGCATCTACCTTCTCCTCAATCCCGAGCACAAGGAAAAGGAGATCATTCTCAAGAACTCCAGCTACTACCAATCCGGATACCGAAATTGGTACAACGGAAAGCCCGAACTCATTTCCGCCGCCCATCAAGGCAAGGCTCCCAACGAATACACCGACTGGGTCGAGACCACCGCCAACTACATCGAATACTACATGGACGGCGAACTCATCTTGCACCTCGCCAAGACAGACGTTCACGCATCCCGAAAATAGCGCTGCTCCACACATAGCGCGACTCCATGCCCACCCACTCGATCTTAATTGACCTAGCCTGGATCATGCTCTCGGCCGGCGTGGCCGCTCTGATCTTCCAGCGCTTTAAGATCCCGCTTCTCCTAGGCTACCTGGTGGCCGGTTTTCTGGTCGGGCCGCATCTGGGACTCTGGCCGACGCTCGTGGCTCTGGAAAACGTCCAGGAGCTGAGTGAGCTAGGCGTTATTTTCCTGCTGTTCTACATCGGTCTGGAATTCGATTTCGGGCGACTCAAACGCGCGTTCGGCCCGGCCCTGACGGCGTTGATTCTCCAAACCCTTCTCATGCTATTCCTCGGCAAGGAGGTCAGTCGCTGGCTGGATCTTTCGCCGATCGACGGATGGTTTCTCGGCGGATTGCTCTCTATCAGCTCGTCGATGGTATCCGTAAAGCTGATTCGCGAACGCGGGCTCATCCACCAGCCCCACGCGAATCTGACCATCGGCGTGCTCGTGCTGGAGGACATTCTCGCGATTCTCCTGCTCGTGCTCCTCAGCGGCATGGCGGTCGAAGGAACAATGAATATCCAAGCCGTCGGCCGCTCCACGCTCTTCATCGGCATTTTCGTGGTTTGCGTCTTTCTGGTCGGAAAGCTCGGAGCGAGCCGTCTCATGCGTGTCCTCGAAGCCCGCGGGTCAACGGAGATCGTCACGATGTCCTCGCTCGGCCTGATCTTCGCCCTCGGACTGCTGGCCCACCAATTCAATTTCTCCTGGGCGCTTGGGGGGTTTCTGGCCGGCGCGATCCTGTCCCGATCTCAACAAACCGAACGCATCGAACAGCTTACCGAGCCGCTGCGGGACCTCTTCAGCGCCATGTTCTTCGTCACCGTGGGCATGCTGATCGATCCCGCGATGCTGGTCTCCAAGCTACCGGTCATTATCGGCCTCTCCTTCGTCGTCATCGTCTGCAAGTTCTCCTCTTGCTGGCTCGGGTTTTTCCTCGCGGGCAGGTCAGCCAATGAATCGACCCGCGCATCGCTCATCAAATCGCAGATCGGCGAGTTCAGTTTCGTGATCGTGGCAATCGGCGCGAAGTACGGAGCGACCAGCTCCGAGCTCCAGTCAGTCGTATCCGGCGTCGCCTTCATCACCATTCTCGCTACGCCCATTCTCGCTCACAACGAAGAACGGCTTATTCGCGCCGCCACGCGACTCTCCCCCAGCGCTGCCAAGGAATTCTGCTCGCTCTATTCGCACTGGATTGGAACCATGCGCCTCTCCTTTAGCCGGAACGCTTTTCTCAAGCTCTCCAAAAAGCCATTCACTCTGATCGGTATCCATTTTCTGCTGATCGTGGCGATCATCATCGCCGCTCGTGTCATATCGGAAAACGTGACCGTTCCAGATTTTCTGCCGATGCCGCAGCTGTTGTTTCAACAGTCCGTTTTTGTCCTTTCAGTTCTGGTAAGCCTTCCTTTCTTGGTCGATACCATGCGCAATATAAACGTGTTCGTTTGGCTTTTTTCCGATGCTGCCCTAAGCCGGCCGGCCTTCCAGCAATTCTCCCAAGGCTTCTATCGTTCGGCCTTCAACGGCTTGATCCTCCTCATCCTGCTCTTCGTATACGGGACGGCGTTTCTTCTCGTCGCCGCGCCCTATTTTCCGACGGGCGCCGCATTCGTCGCCTTTCTGGCTGTAACAGCAGTGGTCGGCTGGATCTTCTGGAAAAAGCTCGTCCACATGCACCATCACTGGGAAACGGCCGTGGTCAAGTCCATGGAAACCGAAGCCAAAGAACGCATTGCCCAGAAAATTTCGACGAACTTGCAATCCCTCAAAACGCGCCAGCCGTGGATAGTCGACGTGGAACCCGTCACCCTGG
>JAJFLS010000183.1 GCA_021772595.1 Opitutales bacterium | reverse complement strand
TTTGCGTCCTATGATGCGGTAGTCGCCTGGTAGCAGGCTGATGGTGCTTTCTTTTAGCTTGGTGGGCTTTTTCGAGGTGGGGCCTTGAATGCTGACCCAAGTGGACATGTCCGAAATGAAGAGCACTTCCACGGGTCTGCTTTGAGTGATTAGATGCTGCTGCAGGCGTTTGGCATCATCTGAAAGATCAAGGTACTGGGGCTTGGCTCTCATGGCCTGATCCCAGGACTGTTTCGCGAGCTGGTACTGAAGCCGCTTCGCTTCGATTTCGGCGATTTCCAAATACTTCTCGTAGCGGAGAATGCCTCGAATGACCTTGCCCGTCCGGAGCAGCCCGTCTTTGGCGGCCTGCAAGTTGGGTTCGATGTCGAGCAGCTGACGATAAATCGCGCGGGCTCCTTCCCAGTCGCGGTTTTCGGATTCCAGCGCATAGGCTTGGGTGATCATTGAAGTAATGTTGTTCTGGTGCCGGTCTGCACGAGCTTTGACAATCGCGTCGGATAGCTCCTTGCGGTCTGGAAAGACGGCGAGCGCGAGCTGGAAATGCTCGATGGCCTCATCGTAGCGAAGCTCCATTTCCGCTTTGCGGGCGATGGTGAGGTGCTTGGTGAAGTCGCGATTCTCGATTTTCCGGCGAACGCGGGAAACGCCGTTCTGGGCTTTGGCGGACTGGGCGTCTTTCTCGAATGCGAGCTGGTAGTTGCCGAAGGCGTCCTCGAAGGCTTCGCCTCGCTCTTGTTCTTCGGCCTGGTTGATGAGGGCGAATACCGCGTCGGCGGATTTGGCTCGCTCGATCTGGAGAATGGCGTCCTGGTTTTCGGGGTCGATCTGGAGGACGTTGGAGAAGGCCTCGATGGCTTTCACTCCTTGTCCTTGGCCGATGTATCGATGGCCGAGGGCGGCGTTGGTACGGATGAACAGCGTGATCGAGTCCGCGAGCTCTTGGAGCTTACCGGTCGCTTCCTTCAATTTCGTCTCGGAGGCGGTGAATGAGCCTTCTTCTAAAAACTGCTTGCCGGCGCTGGCTGCGTTGAAAGCTTGGTCGTAGGCTTCCTCATTCAGGTGCTTGGACGGCTTGAGCTCGTCGACCCGGATGAGGAAATTGTCGTACATCTCCTGGGTGGCGATCTTGGCGTCCACGAGGTCCGAGAATTCTTCGATCTGCGTGTTGACGACCGTGAGCATCGCGTAGGCTCGGTCGTAGGCGGTCCGCTTCATCTGCTCCTCGGCTTGGATGAATTCCCGTTCGACGGAGACTAGCTTGGTGGTCAGGATCGGGTGGTTGACCCGCATCTGGCGGATTTTCTCGAGGCCGTTCTTCGCGTTCTCCATTTGGAGATCGGCTTTGGAGCGGCTGGCGAATGCCTGCCGGAAATCGCGTTCCGGCAATTCGTCTTCCATGACGCCCAGTTCTCTGGCGAGGGATCTCGCGTCTTCGTCAGGATTTTCCCAGAGGGCGAATAGGCTGATGATCGCGATGACGACGGTGCCGGCGATGACGCCGAAAGTAATGAGTCGATTCCGAGAGGAGCGCGCCTTATCTGCGGCTTCTTCATCCTCCGGATTCCAGTGAATCACTCGGTGTTTTCTTGGGTTTTGAGAGGGTTCGTCCATGACCGGTATTTTCTTAGTTTTCTCTTTGTTGTTAATCTGCGACTTGCGCGTGTTGTGGTTAGTCTACCTACGATGCTGTGAACGTTCAAATATTGCGCTATGAATCGTGATTTTGCAAAGCTTACCTGGGTAAAACTACGATTTCGCTACGCATTTGGATTCATCTTATTTGAAAGCGACGGACATTGGGGGTATTAGTCTCGAATTGCCGAGAACTAACAAGGTGCATCGACTCTAATTGCCTATGGTTGAGAACGGACTTCGGAATGGCAAAAGTTTCGTGTTTTCTTACGAAAAACGGACGTGGTTTCGGGCGGCATTCCTGATGAATTGGAGTAAGCTGAGGGATCCTTTATTGCAAAATTGCAGTCGGATCGTAAATTATCTAATCCGAGTGTCCGATTAAAGCGTACTATATTCAAAAACCGAAGAACTGATGGAATCGAAAACCAAATTGCGAATAGTAGCGATCGCCTCGCTTTTCTCTCTAATTTTAACGAGCTGTAGTACCGTTCCTGTGACGGGACGCCGCCAGATCAATCTGATGTCCGACACGGAGGTCGTCAAAATGACGAAGGCGGCTTTCGAGCAGATGAAGGCTGCTCAAAAGATCTCCCACGATCCCCGCATGAATGATTGGATGCTCAATGTTTCCGAGCGGATTTCCCAGCAGGTATTCTGGGACATGCCGCTAGCGGAGTGGGAATTCGTCGTGTTCGAAGTTCCGGGTCAAATCAACGCGTTCGCGATGCCAGGGGGCAAGGTGGGCATATTCTCCGGGCTTTTCGATTTGGTTAAGACTCAGGACGAGCTGGCCTCGGTCATCGCGCATGAGATCGCCCACGTGACGGCTCGCCATACTCACGAACGCATGTCGCAGGCGGGTATCATGAAAATGGGCAGCAATGTGACGAATATTACAACCGGCGGCTTGGGGGGGATGGTCTACGGCGCGGGAATGAGCGGGAAACAAGAGGCTTGGGACCGCGCGAAGGAGGCCGAGGCAGATCGCATCGGAATGATGTACATGGCCCAAGCAGGCTACGATCCAAACGCGGCGATCGCTGTGATGGAGAAAATGTCGGCGATGGATGTGGGTGGCCCATCCAGCCAGCCATTGAATTCCACTCACCCGTCTTCGCAGGAGCGGCTCGACGCGCTGCACTCTTATCTCCACGAAGCCATGGAGGTCTACGAGAAGGCGAAGGAAATGCAGTTCTAGAGGGCGTTCGGTCGTTGTCTGAGCGAACCGAATTTTACTGATAACGTGCCAGTCGAGCGACTATTAATCGAGACGCTTCTCCGATTCGAACTTTTCGTCTGGATTGACGGCTCTCGATTTCTTTATGCTTGCTGGTGTCGCGTCAGTTGATTT
>JAJFLS010000182.1 GCA_021772595.1 Opitutales bacterium | reverse complement strand
ATCTCCCCTTGGGCTCGCCGCATAATCCTATCGTGCCAAGTCCGGAATGGCAGGGGAAGAGCGGGCTCAGTCCTCATGCGGATTTCGTTATGCAGACTGACAATGTAGTCGTAGAGGTTTCGGCGGCGCTTGAGCGAGGAGGGCTGACGGGCGATACGCTCGTTATATTCACGAGCGACAACGGAACGTCCAGAGCGGCCGGTATCGAAAAGTTGGAGGCGCAAGGTCACTTCCCTTCGGCCCATCTTCGTGGTTCGAAAGCGGACCTGTGGGATGGGGGGCATCGCATTCCCTTCATCGTTCGCTGGCCGACAAAAGTGAAGCCAGGGTCGCAAGACAATCAGTTGATTTGCCTGACTGATTTGCTGGCCACGACAGCGGATATTCTTGGAACGAAGGTGCTCGCAGGCAGTGGCGAAGACAGCGTCAGCTTCCTGCCCGCGTTGTCTAGCAAGCGGATCGTGTCGACCCGTAATGGAGTGATCCATCATTCGTTTAGCGGCCATTTTGCCTATCGGTATGGCAAGTGGAAACTGCTGCTCGCCCGAGGATCGGGAGGTTGGTCGTCGCCTAATGAAAACGAGCTAGAGGCGGGCGCGCTCGAGGCCCAGCTTTACGACATGGAGCGCGATGTTGGGGAAACGAATAACCTCTACGCGAAGAACCCGGAAGTCGCTGAGCGCTTACTGACATTGTTGGCAGCGGATGTGAACGCGGGTCGAAGCGCTGATGGTCCGAAGTCGCTCAATGATGTAGCTGACATCGTGCTCTGGAAAAGCGGCAGAGGACCGGCGAAAGCGAAACAGTAGTGGGTTTAGGAAGCGCCCAAGAAAAATTGGCGCGTATCCAGTTGTTGGGGTAGGGATGAGTGTTAAGTGATTATTTAGAGATTGTCCAATAATTCAGTGTAGGAGCGGGTTTACCCCGCGATAGAGCAGACCTGTATACGATAGAAAAAGAAAAATCGCGGGATAAACCCGCTCCTACAAATAGCCAAACGCGCAATTTTAGACTCATTGAACAGTCTCTTAGAAAATCATAACCCATTAACTCGATCACCCTCGCCATGAGAGTCTCTTTTCTTCTATTAGCCATCTGCGTTCTACCTTCCACGTTTGGCAGATCACCTGTGGTGAGCCCGTCGAAACCAAACATCCTATTGATCCTCACGGACGACCAAGGCTATGGCGACGCGAGCTGCTATTGGCCCGAGACGGATCTAAAGACGCCGGTCATGGATCGAGTGGCAGAGAGTGGTATTCGCTTCACTCAATTCCGCGTCAATCCCCTTTGCGCGCCTACTCGCGCTAGCATCATGACGGGGACCTACAGTATCTACAATGGCATGTGGCGAGGACCCTCCGGGCCGAAGACTGATCCTGATTCGGGGAAGGTTTTGAAGCCGGGTACTCGCGTTGTTCACGACGACGTAATGATGTTGCCTCAGTATTTAGAGAAAGCAGGCTATACCACGGGAATCTTTGGGAAGTGGCATCTTGGATACGACGAAGACAACGTACCCAATACACGCGGATTTGATGAATTCGTTGGCTTCCTATCCGGCGCTCATCCTTACAGATGGACAAAGAACTCCAAAATCCTCCGTAACGATCAACCGCTCAAAACCGATAAACACTTTACCGACCTCTTCGCCGACGAAGCCATTCGCTTTATAAAGGAGAATCACGATAGGCCCTTCTTTTGTTACCTGCCTTTCAACGCCGTTCACGGACCCTTGCGTTCTGAGAAGAAAGACGGCGATTCAGCCCGGTCTGACTGGCTCAAGCATTACGAAGAAGCCGGGGTCGAACAGCCTCGCCGCGATTACAATGCGGTAATGAGTCATGCTGATGATCGTGTAGGCGATGTTCTGAATACGCTCGAAGCGTTGGAGCTGACAGAAAACACTCTCGTTATTTACCTCTCCGACAACGGAGGCATCACACACACATATCCGAGCAACAACGGACCTCTGCGCGGAGGCAAGGGCAACGCCTGGGAGGGAGGCATCCGAGTTCCCGCCGTCATGCAATGGCCTGGGCGAATTCCAGCGGGTTCTGTTTCGACGGGAGCCGCCGCTCATTTCGATCTATTCTCCACCATTTTGGAAGTGGCCGGAATGGAGAATCCGGATACCAGTGGACGTATTGCAGTCGAAGGAAGCAGCTTGCTCGCCCACATCACCTCTGGCGGAGCAACTCCTTTGACTGACCGCTATCTGTTTTGGGATCTGTATGGAGCCAGCGCAGCCATCCACGGCCCTTGGAAAATTGTCGCCCACCTCGGCAACCACAACGGCAAGTTCGACAAAGCCGCAGTCAGCGCCAAAGCAGCCCAGTTCGAGCTCTTCAACCTGGATTCAGACTTTTCAGAGAAGCGTGACCTCGCCTCAAGCCACCCGGAAATCTATTCGGACTTGAAGGAAAGATTTGTCGCCTGGCTGGATTCGGCTTCGGAATACAATGAATAAGCGCTTACAGGCGGTGGACCATCCGGAAGCGTGTT
>JAJFLS010000181.1 GCA_021772595.1 Opitutales bacterium | reverse complement strand
AACTTTTCTGGGGACGCCTGGCGTTGGTTACGCGGCGAATCTTGGATATCTCCAAATGGGGATCGGCTCGCTGCTCGCCCGCTTCGCGATCGCGTTTCTCTTTCTCGGCGCCTTCTACAAACTCCGTTGCCTATCGATTTATCAATATCTCGCCGACCGTTTCGGCGGATCCAGCCACTACACCGCCGCGAGTTTCTTTCTGATGTCGCGGGTCATGGCCTCCGCCGTGCGACTCATGATCGCATCAACTGGTTTGCACGTGATTTTGGGGCTTCCGTTCGGATGGACTATGATCGGTTTTGCACTGCTCTGCCTGGTCTATACCGGCATCGGAGGAATCAAAGCGGTGATCTGGACGGATTGCCTACAAGCCATCATTTTTCTGACCGCCGGTCTGACAATGCTCTGGGTGCTGCAAGACTTGGTCGGTTGGAATAGCATTTTCCAGGTCGGTTCGGAGACGGGACGCTTGGAGATCTTTCAATGGACCGCCGAGAAAGGCGTTTTCGCGGATAGCGACTGGTTCTTCCTAGCGGTAGTTTTCGGATTCATCAACACCCTCGCGATGATGGGTACAGACCACGATTTCACGCAAAGAATGCTGACTTGCCGCCATCTCGGGCAAGCCCGCCGCAGCATCATTATCAGCGGATTCATTTCCCTTCCTGTGGCCGGCCTTTTTCTCATGATCGGGGTTGGTCTCTTCGCCTACTACCAGCAATTCGGCGTTTCCGATCTGCCGACGAAACTCGTCGAAGGCGTCGCCACGATCGATTCGGACAAAGTTTTCCCTCACTTTATAGCAACCGCCTTGCCGAACGGTTTGCGCGGGCTCCTGCTCTGCGGCGTTCTCGCCGCCGCTATGTCGAGTCTCGACAGTGCCATGGCCGCGCTCAGCTCTTCGATTGTCGTCGACCTCTACAAGCCCCTTTTCCGCACGGCGAGTACACCTGCCCAACAAGTTTGGGTCGCTCGGCTTTTCATGGCCTGCGTCGCGATCGCGCTAGTATCCATTGCCTGGTCCCTACAACACGGCGGACAATTCATCTGGCTCGCCTTCAAAATCGCCGGCGTGACCTACAGCGGACTTCTCGGTGTATTCCTCATCGGACTACTAACGCGACGCGGGCGAGACCGCTGGAATATCGTCGCCATGATTACCGGCAGCGCCACCACTGCCGTACTTCTGCTCCTATCCGAAAACGGCTTCATCGAGCTTGCTTGGCAATGGCCCATGCTCGTCGGAGTCACCTTGACTTTCCTTATCGGAATCATTCCTAATTCAATCGAAAATCGCTGCAACCCCCAAGTGAGTGTCCAATAGAGACTATCTACCGCATTTTAAATCCGGGACGGCGCCCGGAGACGACCCAATGCTCGAGCTTCGCTCGAGAAAAAGGTAGCGCTCGGGCGCCGTCCCGAGCTTTCATGGCATTTCTTAGACGCTTTCTTAGAATGCTTTACCGGAAACGAGTTTTCTAGTTAAGAATAGAGCGTTGGCTTTGTACATTGGAAGCCGATTGTCGAGGGGGCGACGTACAATCGTTTACGATACTAGTTCTTTTGGCGCTCCTAGAATTACTGGACCTCAAGCGCATTTGTACGATGACTAAACTACCCCCCGTTTTTGTCCTTTTCTTGCTATTGCAAGCTGGCGGTTTCGCAGCGAATCCTCCCGTTGCTCGCGATCTTGGGATTCCGATTAAGGGTGTAAGCTGGGTTCGTCTCCATGCGGGCCAGACGGCGGATGAAGAGGCTTCTTTGCTGGCGACGATGAGCCAGACCAATGGCGGGCTTTTCGTGATTGATATCGATTTGGAGACCGGGCATTGCACTCAGTATTCGGTTGAAGATCGGAAGAACTCGACGTTTTCGACGGCGACTTTTCGCAGTCTGTTGACGGGGGTTCTCTATATTGGATCGGCTTGGGATGGGCATCTTCATCGATTCGATGCGTCGCGCCCGGAAAGAGGAATCGAGGATTTGGGCGAAATTTCGGATGAAGTGACTTTCCCAACGGGGATCACTGAGTCTCTCGATGGAACGATTTGGATTGGATCCTATCCCGGAGCTAGTCTCGCTAAGTTCGATCCAAAGACTGAAACGTTCACGCAATTCGGGCGGATGGACGAGAACGAAGAGTATCTTTATCCATTATCTGGAGACGACGGATCGCTGGCGGCATTAGTGCGGGTCGTTCGGCCGCATCTGGTGGCGATCAATCCGGAGACCGGCGAGTATCGTGAGGTCGGTCCGGCGATCTCGGATACGCTGGACAAGTCCCAGTATTTGAAGTTCTACAAAGGCGTTGATCGGCGCTTGTATCTCGATTCTCACGACGGAAAATTTCAAATAGATGGAGTGCTTATGAATCCGGTGAAGCATTTGCCGGCGCCGATGGCGGGCATCCATGCCGCGGGAGAGCATCGCTATCAGGAGCCGCTAACGATGCCGGGCGGTTGGCAAGCCCAATTTCTGGATGATGGCGGAGGCAAGGGATCCGGGGCACCACGCAGCCTGCTTCTATCGAATGTGGATCCGCTAATTCAGAGTCGAGTGCTCCACTTGGATTGGGAAGGCGGCGGATCGAACTTGCACGTGATCGAGTTGGGGCCTGACGGCATGCTCTACGGGTCTAGCTATTTGCCGAATCTCTTGTACCGGGCGTCGCTGGACGGCTCGCGCATTGAGCATCTCGGGCAGCATACGTTCGCTGCGGGGCAGGCCTACTCGGTGGCGAATTTGAATGGCAAGGTGTACCTCGCGTCCTATCCGCAAAGTCGAATCTCGGTCTTCGATCCGAAATTGCCGCTCTCTTTCGGCACCGAACTGGGCGACAATCCGAGAGATCTCGGGAGACTGGATAATGTGGGTTACCGTCCGAACGCGATGGTTGCGGCTCCTGACGGAAAGCTCTGGGTGGGCTCGGGTCCGGACTATGGCTTGGTCGGCGGAACTTTGGCGTGGTACGATCCGAGAACAGGAGATAAGGCGTCGCATCGGGGGATTGTGCCGGAGATGTCTCCTTCTTCGCTGCTTTGGCTCTCGGATTCGGAGCGACTTTTGGTGGGGCTGAGTATCGAGGCTGGCACGGGTGCCACTATTAATAAATTCGACGGGGCGTTCGCTTTGTGGGATCCGGAGGCGGACGGTCTGGAGTGGTCTGGCGATTTTGGTATCGGCGAGCTGGCGGACGTGACTTCGCTAGCTCGGGCAGGCAACGGACTGGTTTACGCGTTGATCGGGCGAGGGGATCATGTCATTTCAGCGGGAGCTCCGGAGATTCGTCCGCGAATCGCTCTTATCGATCCCGATCGTCGCGAACTGGTGTCATCGGCCTGGCTGCCTGAGGAATTTGGGCCGCTGTCCTGGCATGGTTCCTACTCACTGCGAGTTGGGCCAGGAGGGGTCGTTTTTGGAGCGACTGGCTACTGTATTTTTCGAATAGAACCCGGTACTTGCGAAGTCGAGCGAGTGTGGCAAGTAGACCAACCGGAAGCACGCTCGGGCGCATGGCATACTGCGCTTTCTCCGAACGCCATAGACATTGTCGGTCCGATCGTGGGCAACGAGTTCTATTTCGCCACAGGCTGGCGGCTGCGATCGATAACCTTGCCATAGGCGTCCAAACCGTTTGTAGAGTTACTCCAGAGGCGCCGTCTGGGGAGCGACTTTGGAAAACGAAAACGCAAAACGATATGGCTAAGCGATACACGGAAGTTTCAGATACTCTTCGGGAGTTTATCGAGCAGCAGAACATTTTTTTCGTCGGAACGGCGGATGTGGATGGGCGCGTGAACGTTTCGCCAAAGGGCTCGGATTCGCTCCGGGTGCTTGGGCCGAATCGGATCGTCTGGCTAAACTTGACCGGAAGCGGAAACGAAACGGCGGCCCACATGGCGGCTAAGAACCGGATCACACTTATGTTCTGCTCGTTCGAGAAGAAGCCAATGATTTTGCGACTGTATGGGAGCGGACGGATCGTGCATTCGAAGGATGCGGAGTGGGGAGAATTGATAACGCTTTTTCCGGAGAATCTCGGAGCGAGGCAGATTGTCGATGTCGCCGTAGATCTCGCTCAGACCTCGTGCGGCTATCAGATACCGTTCTATGAATACAAAGGAGAGCGGGAAACGCTGGATAAGTGGGGCGAGAATAAGGGACGTGACGGGATCGAGCAGTATTGGGAAGAAACGAACAAGATCAGCTTGGACGGAAAGCCGACCGGGATTTGAAATTGGGACGTACTAATCTAGTGGATATCGTCTTCACGCAGGCTCTTGCCCATTGGTTTAATGATTAAGGATAACGGCAAATGAGAATTCGGATTTGGCTAGGGAATTTTTTGAAGTCGTTGTCGGGTCTAGCGCTGGCTGCCGTTTGGCTGGCGGCGATGGTCGGGATCGGCCAATTGTCGGGATTTGGCTGGGGCATTGTCGTAATGCTGACAGTTGCGCTCGTTGTATACACGTTTTGGGTACGTAGCTGGAAGCGCGTGTCTGTGATCGTTGGAGGATTTTTTTGCGTAGCGGTCCTGTGGTTTTTCGCATTGCAGCCGAGCAATGATCGTGAGTGGTGGACGGAAACGTCGATTTTGCCTCGCATTGAGATTGGGGATACGGAGCTTCGAATTGAAGCGTTGAGGAATTTCAAATGGTGGGGGCCGGATGAATTCGACGTGCGATGGGAAGATCGCTCTTACAATCTAAGTCGCTTGAGCGATCTGGAGTTGATCGTCGAGCCGTTTGGGGATTCAGAATTGGCGGCGCACGTGATGCTCGGATTCGGTTTCGAAGATGGGGAGCGTCTCGTCGTTTCTGCGGAGGCTCGAAAAGAGATTGGCGAGGATTACGACTTGCTTCCCGGAGCTTTCCGGCAATTCGAGTTGATCTACGTTTTCGGGACGGAAGACGATCTTATCAAGATGAGGGCGATTCATCGAAAGTCGCGACTTTATGCGTATCCCATCCGCGCGAACCAGGAATTCATCAAGCGTCTCTTGATCGAACTTTGCGATTCGGCAAACCAGTTGCGCGAGCATCCGCAGTTTTACGCGACCTTGAGGCGGAACTGCGCGACTTCGCTGTTGCGGCATATCGATGAGCAGCTGGAGGAGAAAGTTGGACTTCGTAAAGAGACGCTTTTTCCAGCGCTAACTGGCGAGCTGCTTTACGAACTCGGATTCATGGAGACGGAGGGCTTGTTCGAGGAGGCGAAGGAGCGATTCCGGATTGACGAGCGAGCGCAGCGATTTGCGGAAGACGAGAGATTTTCGGAGAAGATCAGGATTCCCATCGACGATCGCGTAGACCTGTGAATTTCTGTCATCAATTGTCCAAATTTGTCTCTGAACACTGGAACCTACGACTTAATGCTCTAACCCAAATCCCATTTCCAAATGAATAGAAGAACATTCGTCAAAGGCGGCGCAACGGCCGCAAGTTTCATGGTCCTCCCAAATTGGGTCATCGGACAAGCTCCCTCGCCAAACGGGAAACTGAATATCGCCCAAATCGGCTGTGGCGGCCGCGGGAAGGCTCACATCGACGGTTATAAGAACGAGAATTTCGTCGCGTTTTGCGACGTGGATGACGCGCGTGCGGCGGAGACTTACGAAAAGTATCCAGACGTGCCGCGTTTCAAGGACTATCGAAAGATGTTTGATAAGATGGCTGGCAAGATCGACGCCGTCTCGATCGCGATTCCCGACCACATGCATTATCCGGTTGCCCTGTGGGCCCTCGAGCAAGGGATCCATGTCTATTGCGAAAAGCCGCTCGTTCGCACCGTTTGGGAGGCCCGACAATTGAAAGAGGCCGCTGCGAAAGCGGAAGTCGTCACTCAGATGGGGAACCAAGGTCACACGCACGAAGGGCTGCGTTTCATTCAGGAATGGACGCAAGCCGGCGTGATCGGCGATGTGGAAGAGGTTCTTCACTGGACGAATCGCCCGATTTGGCCGCAAGGAGATGTTACGCGTCGCAACGTCCCGGTACCGTCGACGCTCGACTACGATCTGTGGCTCGGAGTGGCTCCGAAAAAATCGTTCGACGACAAGATCGTTCCCTTCGCCTGGCGTGGCTGGAAAGACTACGGCTGCGGAGCGGTGGGCGACATGGCCTGCCACATCATGGACTCGTCCTTTTCCGGCTTAGGTCTGGGAATCCCGACTCAGATTTCGGCGAATCCCTCTGGAACGCACGACGAAACCTATCCTCGCGCGTCGACGATCAATTTCAAGTTTGCGAACAAGAAGGGCAAGCGAGCGCCCAAGGTGACTTGGTACGACGGTGACCGCGTTCCGGATTTGTCGAAGATTGAAGGAGTGGAAGCCGATTTCTTCGCGAAGACCACCGACGCGAGGGGCCGCACTCGCACCAAGAACTCGAGCGGCACCTTCATCATCGGCAGCAGAGGAACGATTTGGACCGACACCTACAGCTCTTCGATCCGCATCTATCCTGACGACTTCTTCCAAGAGCTCCGTACGAGCCGTGCCTTGCCGGCGAAGACGCTTCCACGCGTTAAAGGCGGGCCATTCAAGGAGTTCACCGACGCGATCAAGGCGAACAAGCAGTCAGGCTCGGCGTTCAGCTACGCGGCCGACTTCACGGAAACCGCGCTGCTTGGATTGGTTGCGATCGAAACGGGCAAGACGATCAAGTACGATTCCAAGAAGATGCGCATCACCAACAACCGGAAGGCGAACCAGTATCTGGAGAGTCGATACGACTACAACGAAGCGTTTCTGCCGGGTTGAAATTGGGCGTTTTCCAAATGTAGGAGCCTGCTTGCAGGCGATTGTTTTTAGAAATACGAACTGTGAAATCGCCTGCAAGCAGGCTCCTACAATTATGGGTGGATTGGAGGACCGAGCCGGTCCTCCCTAGCTATAATCGGCAGATGAAAACGAGGCTGCCCCAGAAGTGGGAACGCTCGTTCGCCGTTTTGAGTTCGGCGCTTTTGTAGCTGGCCGATAGGCTTGTCTGAAAAAGCCGCGTGCCCCAAGTCGCTCCGAAGCCCGTCTCATGCACGAGTCGCTCGATTTGGTTGGAGTTGAAGGTTACATTGCTCGATCGGAATTGTCCCTGCAGTAGTGCGTCGTAACCAATTCCGCGTGCCCGATAAGCGCCCCATAGGTAGAATTCATTCCCTTCCTTATTGGGGATGAAGCTGCCGCGATTGATGGGGTCGTAGGGCAGGGACCAGAAGCCGCTATCTAGCCAGCCGAGCCGGATCTGACCTCCGATGCTAGCATTCGTCTGATAGCCCAAGCTCATGTCCGACGTGTATGCGATATCCAAGTACTCGTTGCTGAAGAGCGCCCGTCCGAAGGATAAGCGATAGCGCACGACCGGTTCGCCCCCATCCGATATTTGGTGATTCCAACCCTGTGGATCCACAGGCGTGTCGTCGTCGGAAATCGAGCGATAGGCTTGATGGAACTCCGTTTGAACGGTGTTGCTGATGTCTGTGCCGATTAATCCTACGAGAAATTCCGATCCGAGCACGGTAGGTTCGCAATTTCCACTGCCATCGGCACAGCTGATGGCAATGCGTTTGCTGCTCAGATAAAAAAGCGACGCATAGGGGCGGTCGTCGAAAATCGGATTGGGATCGCTCAGATCATCTGGTGTAAAGGTCGTCGTTCCGAACAAGAAACTCTTTCGAAAATCGTTGTTCTCTCCTTTGATCCCGAACGTGTTGTTAAATTTATCGAGCGCCTTATCCAGGATTCCCGCTTTCGCTTTGTCTTCGGCCCAAAACAACTCGATGCCTAGGCCCATCGTATAGTCGCGGTCTTCGTTTCGAGTCGGTACGAACAGATCCTGATCGAGATAGACTGCCCAGCCTTCAGGCTTACCTATTGCGCTTGGAATAGTGACGCTTGCGAGCATGCCCGCGAGAAATAGCAATGCGCTAAACTGAGAATTCTTTGGATGCCTGAACATAGTTTTCCATGTTCCTAATTGGGGAATCCTTCAAGAGAAAATCCGATCAAATCCGCTCGATCGAATCAGATATTTCAAGTGTAGGAGCCTGCTTGCAGGCGATAGCTTCTCCGGATTAATCGCCTGCAAGCAGGCTCCTGCAATGACTCCGTTTACCGGCGGCCACCGGTTTCTTCCCACCAGCCTCTTGGGGGATTCCAATCTTCTTCAAGTACTTTCGCGTGTTCGGCTTCGAGATTTGGAAGCGTTACGTCTCGAGTTTTAACCTCGTCCTCCGCGTATTGGATAGAGCTGTAGTTGGGATTTGGGTAAGGATAGGTTGCGCCGACTTTATCGAGCCATTCGTCTAAGCGCTTTTTCAGCTCCTTGGAAAGTTCGGGATAAACGGATACGAGATCGCGTTTTTCGACGGGATCGTCGACCAGGTTGTAGAGCTCGCTTCTGCGGTCTTCGTAGTAGTGAATCAATTTCCAGTCGCCGTCGCGAATAATCGATGAAGGCTCGCCCCCCTGGTTTCCGTAATGGGGATAATGCCAGAACAAGGCCCGTTTTTCGATCGTGCCGCCCGTGAGCAAAGGCACTAAGCTTACACCGTCAAGGTGCTGTTTCGGGAGCTCTGCAAGTCCGGCGATTTCGAGTAGAGTAGGGTAAAAGTCTGTGCCGATCACAGGGGTGGAACACTCCTGGCCGGCAAGCGCGGAGCCGGGCCATTTGATGTAGAAGGGCTCGCGTATGCCGCCTTCCCATTGGCGGCCTTTTCCGCCGCGTAGTGGAAGATTGGAGGTGGCTTTGCCATCGCCTGCGGAGACGCCTCCGTTGTCGGATGTGAAAACGACGATGGTGTTGCCTTCGAGTCCGAGCCGATCGATTGTATCCAAAACTTCACCTACAGCGCTGTCCATCGCTTCGACCATTCCTGCGTAAACGGGATGGTCCTGCACTTGGCGCACGGGCGAGGTCCGATCGATGATGAAGCGCGATTCGGGCTTGGGCAGGGCGGCGGCCTTGGCGCGGTATTTCTCCCAGAGCGCTTTTGTGGATTGAATGGGGCCGTGGACCGAGTAGAAGGAGAGGTAGGCGAGGAAGGGCTCGTTTTTGTGCTTTTCGATAAACGCGGCGGTTTCGCTGCCCAGTCTTCCGGGGAGATGTTCGCCTAATTCTCCGTCTTTCAATCGCGGGTTTTGGTAAGGTGAAAAGTATCCGCCTGGAGGGCTGCCTTTGTGGTGGCCGCCGATGTTGTAGTCGAAGCCGTGGTCGTCGGGATGCGAGCCTTCGCTGCCCAAATGCCATTTTCCAGCGAAGAAGGTGGTGTAGCCCGCTTTCTTGAACGCTTCAGCTAGGGTGGTGTCTTCGTGCGGAAGCCCATGCGCGTAGGCGGGTGGGAGGAGTTTCGTATTCCGCTTCCAAGCCTCTCGTTCGGCGGCTCCGATGTAATTGGAGATGTCGACGCGGGCGGGGTATTTGCCGGTCATGAGGCTGGCTCTGGAGGGGCTGCAGACTTGGCAGGTGGCGTAGCCTTGGGTGAAGCGGACGCCTTCGTCGGCGATCCGGTCGATGTTGGGGCTTTCGTAGAAGGTGCTGCCTTCGCCGCTGAGGTCGCGCCAGCCGAGGTCGTCGGCGAGGATGAAGAGAATATTTGGCTGCTTTGCGTCGGCGAAATTAGCGGCTGAAATCGTTAGGGCGAGTAATGCGAGTATTCGAGTGAGGGTGATCATAGCGGGTTGTCTTTTGCGATAGTGGAAAGACAAGCTTCGCTAGAAACCAGGTGTATGGAAAGCTTTCTTTGCGGGCTTTCCGGCGGCTCAGCGATTCTGACTGAGCTGGGTGGACTGGGTACGTGGGCTCAGGCTAAAGCACGGAGCTACTTTTTTGCTAAGGAGCCGTTGATGAGGTCCATTCGCGAGAGCATGAGGTTGTGGCTATTTCTCATCGAATCGATCTTTTCTTTCGTTCCCGAAAAGATGAATACAAGCAACTCGCCTTCGATAAATGCGAAAATCTCGCGCGTCTTGCCGACCTCTTCATTCGCGAGCGCGTATTCGTAATCGACCTGTCGAAAATTGTTTCCAGGAATCATCGGCGCGGCGCGACTTTCCTTGCTATAGTGTTGATAGGTGATCGTTATGGGGACTACGTCGGTCTTGAGGTACTCGATATAGGGATTCCATTCGTCCGCGCTTAGATCGCTTATGAACTCCGATTCTAGGAATCGCGATATTCCGAATGTCAAACTCGGGTCGTCCTTATCGGTCATGATGACCGAATAGCGGGGAGTTCTGGAGGAGCTCTTTTCCCACTCGCCGTTGTCCTCCATCATGAGCTTGAACTTCGCGCAATCAAAGAGTTTCCGATATTCGATCGGACCATCGATTTGAACTTCGATGAAATCGATTCCCATTCGAGGTCGAGGCTCTGCCGGCCATTCAGTGATCGGCTGCTGTTCAAGCATCACTTCACTGACAACTTGTTCGTTTGCGTCGAGGGCTACTGATTGAATCGCGATGCCCAAGAAGAATGCGGAAAGTGATTTGGAGTTGATGGATTGCATTATAGACCAGTGGTTGCGGTAGCGTATTCGCTGGCGGTCAGAGATTGGTAAGTGCTGCGACGATAGGTGCGGAGCAAGGGAGTCCCGGGCGGGTAGGTTCCGTCTTTAAACAGTTCATTAAAACCGTATCCGCGATTTGGGGGAGAGTAGTAGCTCGTGCTCCACTTTGAGCTATCCAATTCGGTCTCGAAAAGGGCGACCATAGATCCGCGAAGATAGAATGTGTCGCCGCTCCAGTTTTCCAGAAATCGAGGGAAGTTGTGCGCTCCGCCGCTATAGGAATTGTCTCCCTGCACATTTGGAGGACGGGTGCCAGACACGACTGCGGCTGATACTTCGGTTGTGACAGCGGAAGGTTTGCCGGTTGTTACCGCATCACTCCAGCTTTCGGATAGGAAAGTGACGGTATCTCCCATGAGCGCTACGGGGACTTCGCCGAACTCGGGGACGTAAGCGCTGGACGACGATGAAACTCCGTCGGAATTGAAATGGCCTTGGACGTACATGAAGTTGTTTGTGACAAAGCTCATTCCCGGATCGGATCCGCGGCTCGGTATTCCTTCGCCCACAACGTCGGTCTCACCTCCGAGGAGACGGACTCCAGTGTAATTCAAATTGGCTGCGAGTGTGGCGTCAGGGTCGGAACTGTAACATTCGAAATAGACGATGCCATTCCATTCGGTTGAAGGATTATAGCCGCCGATGTGGAGTGTGTCATCACTCGTATCCGGATTTTCGATAAGCTGTTTAAGGTGGCCCGTGTGAACGTCTATGGTGTCTATCCAAACTCCTCTTCGGTATTCCGCCATGGTTGAAGTGTTCCAGAGCGTACCTTCCAAATCGCTCACATCTAGGAGATTGTTGTCTCCGTCCCAAGCTTTGATGGTACTGGTCGCGGTGTCCCATTTGAAATAAAGGCCCGCTTTGTTGGACATTTTTTGCTTTTCGATTTCCGCGTTGTAATCGGGATGCGCGAATGCTAACGGCGGTTCGATAATGTCTCTACCGGGATTTACAGGATCGTAAGCGGCCGTTGACAAGTCGTCG
>JAJFLS010000019.1 GCA_021772595.1 Opitutales bacterium | reverse complement strand
GCTGGACCTCGCCAAAACAAGCGCTTGAATCCTCCACTAGTGTTCGAAAAAATTACAGTCATCGCGTCTGGCCTGCTAGGAGCCTCCATCGGCATGGCCGCCCGCGAACGCTCGCTCGCCAAACGCATAAGCGTTTGGGCCCGACGCGAGGAAGCCCGCCAGCAACTCGCGAAAACCGATTGGTGCGACGACGCTCCCGAATCGATCCAAGACGCGTGCTCCGGCAGCGAGCTCATCATTCTGTGCGCGCCCGTCGAGCGCATCATAACGCTCGCCCGTGAAATCGCCCTCGATCTCGACTCGAACCCCATCGTGACCGACGTCGGCAGCGTCAAAAGCAAACTCAGCCGAGAATGCGCCTCTGCTCTCGCCTCAAAGGCGCGCTTCGTCGGTTCCCACCCGATGGCGGGATCCGAAAAAACCGGCATGGACAACGCCGACTCCGAACTCTTCGCCGGTCGAACCTGCTTCGTCACACCACTTGAAGAAACCGACGCATCCGCGGCCAAGAGCGTATCCGAATTCTGGACCGCCCTCGGAAGCATGGTCGTCACCGAATCGCCCGAACGCCACGACGAAATCGTCGCCAGCGTCAGCCACCTCCCTCACCTTCTAGCCTCCAGCCTAGCCGTCTACCTTTCATCTGCCTTTCCCGACTCACGCCAATTCTGCGGCAACGGACTGAAAGACACCACGCGAATCGCGTCAGGCGATCCCGGCATGTGGCGCGAAATCATAATTCAGAATCGCGAAGAAATCATACGAGCCCTCGACGCCTTTCAAGACGAGCTACACAGCCTGCGCGCCTCGCTCGCCAACGAGAACGATTTCGAAACGCTAAGAAAACTCGCCGACGGAAAATCGTTTCGCGACTCTCTCGACGCCTAAGGCCTCCGAAGTCCATGCAGGATCCTTATCCAGTCAATCCTTTCACCGTTCCCGCGTCCGCCAAGGTCGCCGTCCCCGGCTCCAAGAGCATCACCAACCGAGCGCTCATCCTCGCCGCTCTAGCAGACGGAACGACGCTTCTCGAAAACTGCCTTTTCAGTCGCGACACCGAGATCATGATCGAAGCGCTCGATGCCCTCGGCTTCGAAACCAAGACGGACGTATCGGCCAAGACCATACGCGTCTCCGGCCGCGGCGGAGAAATCCCAAACTCGAAAGCGGCGATCGACATCGGAAACTCGGGTACTTCCGCTCGCTTTCTCACCGCAATGCTCGCGATTCGCGCCGATGGCGAATTCACGCTCGATGGCGACGAAGTGATGAGACGACGCCCGATTCAGAAACTGGCCGACACGCTCAATTCCCTTGGCTGCGCAATCGACACCACCGACGGCTGCTTTCCGATACGCATCCGCCCTCACGAACTGACAGGAGGCGCCGCAATCGTCGACGCCACCGAAAGCAGCCAGTTCGTATCCGCTCTCCTGATGGCCGCCCCATTTGCCCGATACGAACTGCGAATCGAATTGAGCAACCCATCCATCCGTCGAGGCTACATCGACCTCACCTTGAAGATGATGCAAAGCTTCGGCATTCCCGCCGAAAATCTCAACGCGAGCCAATCCAGCTTCACCGTGAAACCGGGCACCTATCAAACCCCAGAAAATGGATACCAAATAGAAAGCGACGCCTCAGCCGCCAGCTACTTCATTGCCCTTCCTCTCGCAACGGGTGGATGCGTCGAAATCGAAGGCGTATCGAAAGACTCAATGCAAGGTGATATCGCATTCGCCAAAATCGTCGAGAAAGCCGGAGCAAACCTTGAATGGTCCGCGAACTCTCTCGTCGTCCGCTACGACCGCGACCACCAGCGTTTCGGTTCGCTGAGCGAGAATTACTACGCCTACAGCGACACCTTCATGACTGCCGCCGCCATAGCCCCGCTCGCCAGCGGCGTCTCGCGCATCGACGGCATCGGACACACACGCCACCAGGAGTGCGATCGGATCGCCGCGATGGTCGACGGCCTCCACAAAACGGGTCAAGCGACTCGCGACGACACCGCTACCCTAGAGATCGCGCCTTCCCCTCTTCAGCCCGCGACGATCGGGACCTTTGAAGATCACCGCATCGCCATGAGCTTCGCCATTCTCGGCAGCCACGATGCTCTCAAAAACGGCTCGCCCTGGATCCGCATCATCGATCCTCTGTGCTGCCGCAAAACCTTTCCAGACTTCTTCGACGTCCTCGAATCCGCAAGAGAGCAAAGCCTAAGCAGTAGCTCAGCAAAATGACCCAACCCAAATTCCTAATCATCGCCATCGATGGCGGAGCCGCCGCCGGAAAATCCTCCACCTCGCGCGGCTTGAGCGAACGCTTTCATCTCATGCACGTGGACACCGGCTCCTTCTACCGTGCCACAACTCTCAAACTTCTCGAAGCCGGCATCGCTCCGACTACCGATTACGCTCTCGTAGCAGGCCTCCAATCGCTCCAGCTCGACACCGCTATTTCCGGCAACAACGCATCGATAACGATCAATGGCTGGGTACCCGATGAATCGATACGAAGCCAGAAAGTGAACGACAACGTTTCCCACTACGCCGCGCTTCCCGAACTCCGCGCCTTCCTGCTCGACTACCAACGCTCACAAGTCCAAGTCGCTCGCGACAACGGATTCAATGGACTCGTCATGGAAGGCCGCGACATCGGCTCAGTCATTTTTCCTGACGCGAACCTTCGCCTCTTTCTTCATGCCGATCCCGAAAAGCGTGCCATGCGACGAGCCAAGGAAGGCATAACCGATAGCATCGAGAAACGGGACCGAATCGATTCAACCCGCAAGGCCGCCCCTCTGCAGTATCCGGATGGAGCCATCTTTCTGGATACATCCGAATTGAGTCTCGAAGAAGTGATCGAAAACGTGTCCAAAATCGTCGAGCCGCTCCGCTTTGCATGAAGTTCGACAAGAAGATATACTGGTTCAGTTTCTGGATCATTCGCAGCTTATACCAGACGATTCTAAAAGGCGAAATCGAGGGCCTGCGCAATATCCCCTCTAGCGGCCCGATAATTCTCGCGTCTAACCACAGCAGCCACCTCGACCCTCCGCTTCTTGGCTGCAACATCCTCAGAGTCGTCACCTACTTCGCGCGCAAAACTCTTTGGAAACCCGGAGTCGGCGGCGCCTGGATGACCGCCGTCGGAGCAATCCCGATCGACCGCGATGGAGAGTCTGACATCAGCGCGATGAAAAGCACCTTGAAGGCGCTCAAGAATGGAGCCGTGCTCACCCTATTCCCCGAAGGTACCCGCAGTCCTGACGGCACGCTTCAAACCGCCAAACCCGGCATCGGCCTCATCGCCGCGAAGTCGCAAGCATCCATAATCCCCTGCCGGATCTTCAACGCCCACAAAGCCCTCTCCAAAGACTCCATGCTCCCCAACCTCGATATCTCGATCCACATCGCCTACGGAGAGCCGCTCCTTCCAACCGATTACGATCCCGGAAAGTCTGTCGGCAAAGAACGCTACCAGCAGATAGCCGACAACATCATGGCCGCGATCAGCCAAATAAAACGCCCTAGAGTAACAGCCCTTTAAAAGGTAGGGCGAGAGCGTCCCGCTCCGCCGCATCCGTTCAATGTAGGAGCGGGTTTACCCCGCGATAGAGCAGATCGACGAACGAGAGAAAGGAAAATATCGCGGGATAAACCCGCTCCTACGATTAGATCCCCGCACAAATTTCAAATTCTTAGAGACTCTCTCGGACGAGACAATCGCCTGAAAGCAGGCTCCTACAAACTCCGAATCGGCTTGCTCACCATTAATCGTCGATCCACCGTTATCCATTCGTTTCCCCTTTCGCGGTTCTCCTGATTCCAAACAAGACGATTCCTATGCTAATCGGAATATCCCCTGTATTAAGCCCTGAACTACTCAACGCTCTTTATCGAATGGGGCATGGTGACGAAATCGTTTTGGCCGATGCCCACTTCCCGGGAGAGAGCTTCAATCGAAACGTCTTGCGCGCCGACGGACTTAAGATCGCGTCTTTGCTCGGATGCATCGCTCCCCTGTTGATCCTCGACCAATATGTGGACAATCCGCTCGTCATGATGGCCGCTGTCGAAGGAGACGCTCTAGACCCTTCTGTCGAGGAAGGCTACCTCGATGCGATTCGCAAGACCTGGCCCGATACGGGAACTCCCGATCGCCTCGATCGATTCAATTTCTACGAACGCGCGAAAAGCGCCTTCGCAGTCGTCATGACCGGCGAGACCGCCAAATACGGCAATCTCATCCTGAAAAAAGGCGTCACTCCTTGTTGAGCCAAATCCGCGAGCCCCGAGGCATCGAAACGCAGGCCTAGTCGTCGTCCGCCCACTCCGCTTCTACCTTAGCGTCGTGCTTCTTCTTCAAGAAGATCGATACGATAATCGAAATCTCGTACAGTATCAAAAGCGGTCCCGCTAACGCGATCTGAGTAATCGGTTCCGGAGGCGTAAGAATCGCCGCCAAAACGATGATCCCTAATATGAAATACCGTCGGTACTTCCTCAACTGAGCCGGAGTGACGATTCCCACCGTTACCAGAATAACAATAAGGAGCGGCATCTGAAACGCTATTCCAAGCCCCAAGATAGTGAAGGACAGGTAGCCCAAATAACTGCTTACCGACCACAGCTGAATCAGACCTAGCAGATCATTGACCCAGAGCACCGCCTCGATCGTTCTTGGCAAAAGAAAGTAGTAGCCAAAAGCCGCCCCCGCCAAAAACAGAAAGAGCACCGCAAACGATCCGGGCACCAGGATCCGGCGCTCGCGCTTAGTCAGCGCCGGAGCGAGAAATTTCCCTATGTAGTATATAAATACTGGAGACGCTACTATCAGACCGCTAATCAGACCCATCATCAGCATCGCGATGAATACGCCTGTCACATCGTAAGAAACCAATCCGCCGAGCACCAAATCTTTCTCTGCTTCGGGTCGGCTCTCGTAGACTGCATAAAGCGGCCCGACCAAAAAGTCTTTCACGTCGACGATTCGAACCATCGCCGTAATGAATCCAGCAAAGAAGAGGATCAGCGGTTTGAGTAGCGTCCAGCGCAACTCCTCCAGATGGTCCAGGAAACCCATCTGCTTGGGGTCGCTGGCCCATTGCGGTTCGTCGTCGTCGTGATATGGCTCGATTTCGCTCATTCAGAATTCCAAAAGCAGTTTCATGAACAAGTGATCCGTTTCGGGCAATCTCTATTTGCGCCCCGCCTCCATCGTCAGCTCGCTGACGCTCGAATCATGGGAAATCCTCCGCGCAAGCCCATATTCCCCCGATTCTCATCAATCCCGTTGACAGGAGGGCATCCGTTCTTATGAGGGACCCTTTCCTTGGGAAATCGGACCTAATCTCCGACTCTCCCAACACATCGCAAATCCAAATTAGCAAATTAAGGATGCCATCTAAAACTACCGCGAAGAAAGCAAAGAAGGTCGCACGCAAACGCGCCCCGAAGGCCATTAAGTACGTTTACTCGTTCGGAAAGAAAACCGACGGTAACTCCAAAATGAAGGAACTGCTTGGCGGCAAAGGCGCCAACCTAGCGGAAATGGCTGCAATCGGCCTCCCCGTTCCTGGCGGTTTCACCATCACTACCGAAGTCTGCACTGCCTACTACGACAACGGCCGCAAATACCCAACCGCCCTCAAAGCGCAGGTTCAAGACGCGATCAAAATTTGCGAAAAGGAAAGCGGCAAGAAATTCGGCGATCCAAAGAACCCGCTTCTCTTTTCCGTCCGCTCCGGCGCCCGCGAATCGATGCCGGGCATGATGGACACCATTCTTAATCTCGGCCTCAATGACAAAACCGTCGCCGGCCTGGCCAAGCTCTCCGGAAACGGCCGCTTCGCCTACGATTGCTACCGCCGCTTCATCCAGATGTACGGAGACGTCGTAATGGGCGTTCAGTCGCGCAACGAACTCGAGCCCGATCCTTTTGAGCACACGCTCGAGGTGCTGAAGAAGGAAGTCGGAGTTGAAATCGATTCCGACCTCACAGAGGAAAACAACAAGGAAGTCATCCGCCGTTTCCAGAAGCTCATCAAGGACCGTACCGGCGGCGAGTTCCCGCAAAACGTACAGGCCCAACTCGACGGTTCCGTTGGCGCCGTTTTCAATTCTTGGCAGAACGAACGCGCCACCCTCTACCGCCAGAAATACGGCATTCCTGCCGAATGGGGCACAGCCGTTAACGTCCAGCTCATGGTCTTCGGCAACCTCGGCGACACATCCGGCACAGGCGTCGCCTTCACCCGCGACCCCGCCAATGGCGAAAACGTATTCTACGGCGAATACCTCATCAACGCCCAGGGCGAAGACGTGGTAGCCGGCGTTCGCACGCCTTTCCCGATCGCTCAGCTCGCGAACGACATGCCCAAATCCTTCAAGGAGCTCTCCGTCGTGCGCAAGAAGCTCGAGAAGCATTTCGGCGACGTGCAGGACTTCGAGTTCACGATCGAAGACGGCACGCTCTACATGCTCCAGACGCGTAACGGCAAACGCACCGGCCTCGCCGCCGTCCGCATCGCCGTGGAGATGACCAAGCAGAAGCTGATGACCCAGAAGACCGCGGTCACCAAAATTCCTGCCGATCAGATCTCCAGCCTCCTCGTTCCGATCTTCGACACTGCTGCGATCAAGAAAGCCACCCTCATGGCAACCGGCCTACCCGCTGGTCCTGGCGCGGCTTCTGGTAAAATCGTCTTCAACGCGTCCGACGCGGAAGATGAAGTGACAAAGGGCAACTCTGTTGTGCTCTGCCGCGAAGAAACTTCACCCGAAGATCTTCGAGGCATGATCGCTTCCGACGGCATCCTCACCTCTCGCGGCGGCGTTTCGTCTCACGCGGCCCTCGTTGCTCGCCAAATGGGCAAGGTCTGCATCTGCGGCGCTTCCGATATCCACATCGACTACGGTTCGCGCACGATCTCAGCAGGCAAGACGACTCTCAACGAAGGCGAGTTCATCTCCATCGACGGGACGACCGGACAGATCTTCGCAGGCCACGTCGACACCGCTCCTTCGGAAGTCTCTCAAGTGCTCTCCGGAAAGCTCAAGGCGGAAAAAAGCTACACCTACCAACTGTTCAACACAGTTATGAAGTGGGCCGACAAGTACCGCGTAATGGGTGTTCGCACAAACGCGGATTCGCCCGAGCAGTCCAAGGCAGCCGTAGCGATGGGCGCAGAAGGCATCGGCCTTTGCCGCACCGAGCACATGTTCTTCGAAGGCGATCGCATCACCTACATGCGCGAGATGATCCTCGCACCCGACGAAGTATCTCGCAAGAAAGCGCTCAAGAAGCTGCTTCCGTTCCAGCGCAAGGACTTCAATGGCCTGTTCAAAGCCATGGAAGGCCGCCCTGTTACGGTTCGCCTGCTCGATCCGCCGTTGCACGAATTCCTTCCGCACGACGACGCCGCTCGACGTTCTCTCGCGGATCACCTCGACGTTTCTCCAGACGTGATCAGCGAACGCGTCCACGCGCTCCACGAAGAGAATCCGATGCTCGGACACCGTGGTTGCCGTCTTGGGATTTCGTATCCAGAAATCACTGCAATGCAGGCCCGCGCAATCTTCGAAGCCGCAGCCCAAGTGCTGAGCCTCAAGAAGAAGATCAAGGTCAAGCCAGAGATCATGATTCCTCTCGTAGGCTTCAAGGACGAACTCGACAATCAAGTTGCGATCGTTCACCGCGTCGCCGCCGAAGTCCAGAAGGCCAAGGGCGTCAAGATCGACTATCTCGTTGGAACCATGATCGAAGTGCCTCGCGCCGCGGTCACCTCTAGCGAGATCGCGAAGACCGCCCAGTTCTTCAGTTTCGGCACGAACGACCTGACCCAAACGACCTTGGGCATGAGCCGCGACGACGCAGGCAGCTTCCTCGGCAAGTACAAGGACCTCGACATCCTCCCGCAGAATCCATTCGCGACGATCGACCAATCCGGCGTCGGCGCATTGGTTAAGCTCGGTGTCGACGGCGGCAAGGCCACCAACCCGAACATCAAGCTCGGCATTTGCGGCGAACACGGCGGCGACCCAGAGTCCGTCAAGTTCTGCCACAGAGTCGGCCTCACCTACGTGAGCTGTTCGCCAAACCGCGTACCTGTCGCCCGCCTAGCAGCTGCCCAAGCAGCCATCCAAGACGGAGCGTAGACCCACGGAATAGAAGTCGATTCCCACTCATTTCAACCCTGCTTTCCTCCGGAGAGCAGGGCTTTTTCTTGTTTCACTTCACCTTTAACTGCCCGATCAAAAACCAGTCCCAGGCAGTATCAGCTTTGGGGCCGCCGTCGACGTCTAATCTCAATTCCCCTCGAGCAATTTGAGGTAATTCAAAAGACAGGGGAAACAATCCCCGATGCTCCGGATTGTCCCTCGGATTAAAGTGCATCGATTTCAACACGACGCTAATTCCGTCGCCAGAATCCAATGACCATTCGATCCCAACCCCATCAGAATTGCTCGAAGGACCATAAGCGCCGCGCCGAAGAGCTACGAGTATTTCAACGCTGCCGACACCTTCCGGTATCGGAAATCTGGCGGACATGATAGGAGCAAATTGGTGCATCACCACATCGTCCACCGAATGAGTTTCAATCGGAAAAGAAAGCTCCCACGACAAAGGCTGAATATCAAACCCCTTCAAATAGCGCACGGGCTGCGTATCGTATTTCTGGATGCCAAGCTGGGCCTCATGTTGCCCCCAAAAAGTAACCAGTGAATATTCTTCCTTTTTCAATTCCAATGCGCCCACCAGGATTTTCGCTTTTTCCGTACTAGGATCCGCCAGAAAAAGGGTGTGTAGCTGCGGATAGGATCCGCTGTAACCATTCACGGTTTTTAGCCCTAGCTTCATCGCTGCAGCCCACGCATCCAAATGCGCCGCTTGTGGAGATTGGTTGTAAGCTCCCGGAGCGAAAACCAAAAGAGGGTGTCCGCCTTTTCGAATCCACTCCTCAGCTACTCCATCCCGTCGGGCGCTTACTAATTCCTTAGAGGTAGATCGCTGCTTGAAACTCAATCCTTCAAAGGCCGCGAAGATTGCAATCGCCAAGACCGGCCACCGGACAGTCCGAGAACGATTCCTTTGATACAGGAACGAAAGCAACCCACACAAAGTTAACGCCTGCAGAACATGAATAATGACTATGCTTCGAGAGCTCGCGCGAAACGCCGTCAACCCATCAAAATGCCTCGCGAGCCAAAGAAAAATTCCAGCTCCATCATTATCCCAACGAGTAAAGAACAAGATAGAACCGATTGCCGCGAACGTGCAGCAAGACAGCCAACGTATCCGATTCTCCGATCTATAGCAGATCACCAAAACGAGACTCGCAAGCACCGCCAGCCAGGGCGTCAATCCCGTAAACAATGAATGCTCTGAGGGATTGACCGATACTCCCCAAGAGAACAAATCGCCATAGAGCCAATGCCCCCCAGGAGCCATGCCCCACTGCTTCCAATGCGGAGCCAGCATAACAGCCTCCTCCCAAGAACGAGCTCCGTTCTCCTGAATTTGAAAAAGGTAAATCCAGTACATCCACCCCATCGCCAATCCCATTCCCGAGGCAAACAAGATTCCACTCCAACCGCCTTTTAAGGTCGCCCATGACCAACGCGCGTTCGCCGCAACTTCATTTCGAAATACGACGAGTCCGACGCCGATTATCAAGCTTATGGATACCGTTCCGAAGAATCCTAGGTATGGCGAACACAAGTGTAGCAGCGCCCAAAACCCTATCGCGTAAAACAAGCGGCACAGCTTCCAATCCTGGATGAATCGCGCAAGTTGCATCACTGCCAACGGAAACGCGAAAAACGGCAACACTTGAATATGCGCGCCCGCAAACGCCACCAAACTAGCAGGAGCCGATCCCAATAAAACGAGCGGCCCGACAAGCGGCCAAGGCGCGCGCAACGCCCGAATCAGCAGCAACATCGCCAAGCTATTCAGCGCCGCTACTCCCACCGTCCAAAATTGAAACGCCCCTTCCACAGACAGCCCAATAAATCGCCCGATAATGTAGAGCGGCAAAGTCCCCAAATGCATGTCGCTAAACGCAATCGTACCTTCGACGGGAGCAAACTGCCCAGGCGACACGAAAGCGTAGTTCCCCAACAAACTTTGGTACCCGTGTTCCAGCTGCAAATTGTTCAGCCGCCCATCGACACCATCTCCAAGATAATCGCTCCAGCCAGATAGCCAAATGCCTTGAGTCACATGGAGAATCGCCGCGATCACCCAAAGAGCCGTTATCCCCACAACGATTTTCCCCCCCTGCTCTTTTGGACATTTCATACTTTCGCGAAAACGATCTCCCAATCTGAACCGCAATTCAAAACGCATCCAAGAACGAAATCTCTCTATGACGGGAACTAGCGGAATCCGTTTGCCATCTATCAACACAAGGATTGTGTATGCCAACAATTCGGCGGACCAGGCTAAATTCAATCCTAGGAAACGCCATCGCCCCGCCATTTCCAAGGCGGTTTTCACAGCTGATCTCGCATGTTCGACCTAGAAGAAAATAGAAGGAAAGTTCAAAACGCTCTGCTCATCGGCGTTCAGCATCCGAAGATGACGAATTTCGAATCGGAGTCGCTCCTCGACGAGCTCACCGAACTAACAGAGAATCTCGATATCCCGATCGCGGACCGGATGATCGTGAAACTGCGAAAGCCTAGCCCCGCCTTTCTCGTCGGCAAAGGCAAGCTGGCCGAAATCCTCGACATCATTCGCGAGCAGAACATCGACGTCATCATTTTCGACGAAGAGCTCTCCCCCGCCCAGCAACGCAATTGGGAACGCGAATCCAAAATCTGCGTCATCGACCGCCAGGAAGTCATCATCGACATCTTCTCCGAACGCGCCCAAACCAAAGAGGCCGTCCTCCAAGTTTCGCTCGCCCGCATGGAGTACTCGCTTCCTCGGCTCACCCGAGCTTGGACTCACTTGAGCCGTCAGCGCGGTGGCGGCACCGGGGCCCGGGGACAAGGCGAAACCCAACTCGAGGCCGACCGACGGATGATCAACGACCGCATCACCAACGTTAAGAAAGAGCTCAAGGAGGTCATCAAGCGTCGTCTCGTGCAGCGAGCTCAACGAACCCGCAAGCCCATCCCAACCGTGGCGATCGTCGGCTACACCAATTCCGGAAAATCCTCCCTGCTCAACAAACTCACCGACTCCGACGCGCTCGCCGAAGACAAGCTCTTCGCCACGCT
>JAJFLS010000180.1 GCA_021772595.1 Opitutales bacterium | reverse complement strand
GGATCCTTTCAGGAAGCAGCGAGCCATGCGGAAATCGCGCTTGAGATGGCCGATTACCGGTTCGATCGCCGCTCTTCTGGCATATCGCTTCCGCTCTTTGCGCTGATGGTAATAGCTCAACTTCTTGCTTGGCTTTCGAGGGATCTCCACTTGCGTCGAGCCTGCCTGTTTTCGCCCTCGGTAGCCGCGATCCACAAGAACGTTGTCGAAACTTTTTCCGGTTAGTTTCTCTGTTTGCCGCAGCGCCTTATCGAGAGTGTCGCCGTCGTATATATTATCTTCGAAACTGACGGCGGAAACGATTACCGAGCTGTAGCGCAGCATTGCTATAGAAGCCTTTCGACCGAACTCGTACTTTTTATGGGCCTTCCCTTTGGCGATGCACAGAACCTCCGGATCATGCAGGCTGTAGACCTTGCCGCGATCGTGGCGCGTCTGCTTGAGAACCCGATCGATTATCATCAGGCCCTCGGCATGCTCGAGCTCGCCTACTATCCCCACGCTGCGCTCGAAGTCCCTGAACAAGCGGCCCGCGATGGTCTTCAGCTTGCGCCGGGCCTTGCGGCGCTCCTTGACCAGCCGGTTGCTGCGGGTGCGCAGCCGGGCGAGAAGCTCGGGAACTTTCCTCGTGTACCGGCGGCGCCACTTGACACCCTCCTTTTCGCCAAGCGCCCATAGTTTATGGATACAATCCACATGCAGGCGAGTGTCGGTGGGGAAGCCTATATCGGATTCCTGCACCGTGGTGTCGGCCACCAGCTCGCTGGGCTCGCAGGGAAGCTTCCACTGGAAGTAGGTCTCGCCGCAGAAATACTGCATATAGGGATCCCGCTGCCAGGCGGAGCAGACCCGTTCGTCGGAGAGGTTCTCCAGCTGCTTGAGAAGGAGCAGACCCGCCATCAGGCGCGTCGGCAAAGCGGGCCTTCCGCCGTCTTTATAGAAGCCCTCGAAAGACTTTTCCAGAGCCTCCCAGGGAAGGCGGTCGGCGAGCTGGACGAGCGGCTGGCGCCGGTCGAGCAGATTTTCGAGATCCTGCTGGAAAAGATCTCCGGATTCTTGGGGACGGGGCTTGGATTTCATAATTTCGACCAGTTTTCGGCAATTAGAGACGGAAACCCGGTCGATGTAAAGCGGTCTTTAATCCTGCAACTTATTGACCATAATAAAGTTAAATAGTTTTTAAGGAGCGAGTAATTAGGACCTTCTTGCTTCTGCCAATATTCACACGAAGGCTTGTTTCATCGTGACGCTGCCTATTGCTATACTGCTCGCAATCCCAATTGAACCCTAAATCCACACATATTCGTTATCCCACATTCAATTATTTTCAATCTAGTCAGCAACGAAGCAGGGAGGGTGTTGAAAAAAGCCTAGTCTGTTGTGGACTGGGTTTGATATGATGGATACGATAGGATCCATGCTCGGAAAAAGAGATACTCAGGACAGTTTTTTCGCGTTCGTGAATCTAGAGAAGATGATACCATCGGAGCATCTTCTTCGTCGGATCGAGAAGCATGTCGATTTTTCGTTTGTCGATAGCCATGTCGAAAAGCTGTACAGCGCCAAAGGTCGGCCTTCGATCGATCCGCAGGTGCTGGTGCGCATGATGATAGTAGGCTATCTCTACGGCATAACCTCCGAGAGGAGGCTTTGCCAGGAGGTGCACCTCAACCTCGCCTATCGCTGGTTCTGCGGATTAGGGCTCGAAGGCGAGGTTCCCCATCACTCGACCTTCAGCAAGAACCGCCATGGCCGCTTCGAGGGCAAGGACCTTTACCGCCGCCTGTTCTACGAGGTCGTCGACCAGGCGGCTGCGAAGGGCTTGGTAAGCGGGCGCCAATTGAGCGTGGACGCGACGCTGGTCAGGGCCGATGCCGCGATGGGAAGCCTTCAGCCCATTGTCGTCGAGTATTCGAAGGAGCAATACATCGAGCGGCTCGACGAGCAATCCTCGCCGCCCGGGCAGGAGGAGAAGCAAGAACCCAGCAAGCTCTCGGTCAACCAGACTCACCGCTCGAAAAGCGATCCCGACGCTCGCGTGGCGACGCGGTGGGGAGGCAAGCGCAAGCTCTCCCATTCCTGCAACGTCCTGATGGACAACCGATGCGGAGTCATCGTGGAATCGGAATCGTCCGATCCCTCCCTGCGGCAGGAAGCTCTCAGCTGCGTGGAGATGACTCGCCGATTCCAGGATCGGACCGGTTCGGACGTCGATGGGGTCGGCGGAGACAGCGCCTACGCCAAGGGCGAGATTCTCGGACGGATGAGCCAACTGGGAGTGAAGGTCTACGCTCCCGAGCCCAAGAACATTCCCAAGCGAGGCGTCGGCCTGTTCGGCAGGGCCGATTTCCGGCCCGAACAAGATTGCGACGCCCTGAGATGCCCCAACGGCCAGCTTCTCAAGCGCGTGGCGGACAGGAGCAGACCGAGGATGGCGAAGTACGCCGCCTCGTCCAAGGCGTGCCGCGACTGCCCCCTGAAGCAACGCTGCACCCAGGGCGCCGCGCGAACCGTGGCGCTGCATCTCGACCGAGCGGCGATCGACGCGACCGCGAAGCTGCGCGGAAGCCAGGACTACATTCGCAGCCAGCGAATCCGCAAGAGAATCGAAGGTCTCTTCGCAGAAGCCAAGGCGGGGATGGGGCTGTCCAGGGCGCGCCTTCGAGGCAGGGCGGGAATGGACGAGCAATGCCTGATGACCGCGCTGGCCCAGAACTTAAAAAGAATAGCGGGCCAATGCGACCGAAGACTCGACGATGGAGCGCAATCAGCCCTAGTAGAGGCTCTTCTCGCGATGCGCTCGCTTGTATTGTCGGCTATCCGGCGCAGGGGGATCCTTCCAATGTAACTACAATCTCAATACTTTTCGAATCCCTAGAGTCAGCCGCCAGCAGCGTCAGCGAATATACGAACAAGCCAGAGCGAAAATCGCGACTTTTTCAACACCCTCCAAGCTTCGAGGAATTTACCCGGAAGGAATAAATCTGACATGGGTTAACTTAAGTCGGTAAACTCTATCGCGATGCAGCAACGCCTTGCCTGCCCGGCGCAGCCTCGGGCGAATCCCATAATTCATTTACTTGATAAACTGCAATGAGGGGTTACTTACTCTCAATCTCTTCTATAGTAAAGGGCTCCGAGCGACCCATCAAACTGATTCGGAGGTCCGCGAATGTCTCTTTATCTATGGGATTCTTCCCGTTGCCCCACGCGTAGCGGACATAGGTAGCGATTTCCGCGAGCTCAGAGTCTCCAATGGTTGGATTTACCTTGAACGCGGGCATCGCGGCAACGAGCTTGTAGGTCTTGCCATCGACAGTGACAGGGCCAGTTAGTCCCTGAAGAACGATTTTTGCGAATTGTGTTTCCGAACCAGTGACCCATTCCGACCCTACAAGTGGTGGGCCGACTTCCGGTAAGCCCTGGCCATCGCTGTTATGACAAGCCGCACAGTGGGTAAGATAATGCGTTTTCCCCAACTCGTAGACTTGCCTATGAAGTTTGTTCTCTGGGGCCTCATACTTCTTCGGACCTACCTTGTTAAGGCTCTTATCAAGATGCTCCAAAAACTCTTTATCCTCATACGTGTCTCCCAGAATCGATTTGAAGGCGGCTTCTTGTCCCAATAAGCCACTAAGGACTGCAGACTTGAAATAGGGCCTGTCTCCGTACTCAAGAAGCAGTTCCTTAAGAGCTTCGAGCGCTTCGGCCTCAGAAAAACGTCCGAGACTCATGGCCAACTGTCGCAGAATTGGCAAATGGTTCGAGCTTGACGCCAATGCAACATATTGGCGAACCAGCGTTTTGGAATCACCCGTTAGTGCCAGTTTTTCGGATACGTTTATGGCGTGCTCAATGACATGATTATCCCTGGACGCCAAGGCGGCTTCGACAGCCTCCAAGTTCACGGCGCCTAAACCTTCAAGCGTCCAGAGCGCATGGATCTGGGCCAACGGCTTTTCGCCATCACCCGCTAATTGAGTTAGTACCGGCGCGACGGATATGTCACCACTTTCGACAATCAGACGCTGTGCAGTATCCCTCCACCAGCCATTGGGGTGAGATAAAAAGGGAACGAGCTCAAGAGCTCTCTTTCGGTCCAATTCAGGTTTAGGGCCAAGCGGGTTATCCTTATAGCGAATACGATACACCCTGCCCCACTCGGCAACCTTATCAAGCCCACGGCTCAGGATCTGTCTTCGCAGATAGCTCGTCAGCGAAAGTTTGTGTTGAAGAATGCCACGGTAGAGATCGACCATGTAGAGGCTGCCGTCTGGAGCTGTATAGAGATTCACGGGGCGAAAACGCTCATCGGTCGAAGCGAGGAATTCGCTGCCTTCAAAACCTTCCCTGCCGACAATAGTTCCATCTTCGTCTTCGTGGATAGTCATCATTTTGACTAGATTCGCCGCAGGTTCGCAGGCGAAGGCCCGTCCACTATACTCTTTGGGAAATTGGTCTCCCCTGTAGATGACGGGGCCACAGGTAGCCGTCGGACGCAAGAGACGCCCTTCTTTATCCAGGATATTCCGCTGGTAGCCTCGATTGACCCCAGGAGTCATACGAATAGGAAAGACCTGATTTGGTCCTATGTTCTTACCAGGCTTCTCCTTAGGCGTATAGTATGGGTTTCGCAGCAGAAGATCAGGTCTGATTTCGTCCCCCATCATGACGCGCGCTTGGGTATTGTAGAAGAGTCGCCCCTGGTCGTCTTGAGATATGCCCCAGTGCCCCCGATAAGAAGATCTTTCCTTGACCCATTTCCCGTCGATTTCTCGATAGCGATAATTAGCAGCTGCGTTGTAGTACCAATTGTCCAAAGCCCGCATGAAACTATTCGGCTCATTCTCAACATTGAGCCCTGGTGCGAACTGCTCGTCGATAACAACGATTTTTCCTGCCTTATCGTTTACTTTTTCAACGAAATAGAGCTTCCGATGATCCGCGTAGATCAGTCCATTTTTATACAATGCTACAGCCCGAGGGAAAATAATGTTATTCAGAAAAACGGTGTGCTTGTCGGCTTCTCCATCTCCGTCAGTATCTTCGACGATAGAGATTCGACCGACTGGTTCGTCTTCGCCTGTTCCATCGATATTTGGCATCAGGTTTCGCATTTCAGCAATCCACATTCGACCGTTGCCGTCGAAAGCGAGCGTCACCGGATCGTGGATCATGGGATCGCTAGCCACAATCTCTAGATCGAAATTCTCATTGTAATGGAATGTTTTTAGGGCTTCATCCACACGCAATGCTGGAGCCGGAGTTATACTCTCCAGAGGGATGCGATCGACTTGAGGAGTGTCCGGATCTTTACGATCTCCTAGCTGACCAAGCGTTTCGGAGCAAAATAGGGAAACGCATACAACCAAATACACAAGTGGAACCATAGTTAAGCTCCCCATTCTATCGATCTTTGAACTGACTAATTTCATCGCAATATCATTACTTCATCTGGATTCGTACTGTGAGATAAAGGCCGTCGAATCCGGCTCCAGAAAAAGCCGCACATCCGGGTGCCTACGCAGCAGTGTCGCGGGACACCCTGTAGAAATAGAATCATAAAGCGTAGCGGCCACTGCACCCGCCTTCGTGCTCGCAGGCACGACGCAACTTACTTTCGCGGCGTTAGCGAATACGCGCAGGGTCATAGTAATCGCTCGAGTCGGCACCACATCAATTGACGGGAAACACGCGTCATTCACTTGTTGGCGACGACAGACCTCGTCCAGTTCCACAATTTTGACTTCTTCCGGATCGTCAAAATCGGCGACCGGAGGATCATTGAAAGCCAAGTGCCCATTCTCCCCGATACCACAACACACTAGATCAATCGGCTTTTCAGACAGTAACCCACTTATCCGTCTACACTCCTCCTCTGGGTCAGGCGCTTCGCCTCTAATCGGATGAAACGCTTTCAGCGAAACTTTCGTTACGAATCGCTCCCTCTGGTATGTTCGAAAACTCTGCGGATGCTCTTCATCAAGCCCAACGTATTCATCCATATGAAAGACAACAATCTTCGTCCAATCGATCGAATCGCGTTGCGGCGAAGCCATGAGATAGTCGAAGAATTCGTCTTGGGACGGCGCGCTCGCTACTACGATACGGATCTCTTCTCTATCACTCTGCAATCGCTGCAGGTAGTCCGCAACGTCGATTGCGGCAGCCGCTCCCATTTCTTCTCGATTGGCGAATACCGCTGCCTTCAGCAAATCGGACGAGAGTTCCCTAGTTGGAGATACCTTATTGTTTAACTTCATATCGCTTAATCTATTATCAATTGTAGCGTCTTCTCAATCTATCTCGATCCGCTGACCCTTCTTCATAGCGGACTCATAAATGGCTTGGATTAAAGCAATCGCATGGCGACCTTCGATATCTTCAATAAACGAAGTCCGGTTGTTCTCTACCGAATCGATGGCCTCTTCAAAGTTCTTTTGATGCAAATCGAATTTGATTGAACGAGGATCCGTCGCTCCCCGAGCTTTCCCCTTTTGAGGATTACGCAATCGAGAAATTTCTTCCGGAAGAAACCCATCTCTAAATTCCCAAACAGTGAAAACGTTATCGATCATAAAAACCGAACCGCCATCGCCACAGATTTGAATCTGAGCCGGGTGCCCAGAATCCGAATAACACGCGGTCGAACCTTGGATTACTCCGTGGGCACCATTCTCGAATTCCAAAATAGCGACCGCAACATCTTCGACTTCAATACGCTCATGGGCAACCAGCTCCGTAAACGCGCAAACGGCCTTCACAGGCCCCATCAGATAAAGCAACAGATCGATGGCGTGTATCGACTGATTCATCAACGCCCCGCCGCCGTCTTGAGCCCAAGTCCCTCTCCAGTTTCCGCTGTCGTAATATTCCTGTGAGCGCCACCATTTTACGTAGGCATCGCCGAGCGCTATTTTTCCGAAATGCCCTTCATCAATCGCGTGTTTGAGCAATGCGGTAGACTCATTGAATCGTCGCGGCAGAATCCCGAATTGCCTAACACCTGCGGCACGACATTCCTCCAGCATCGTATCCACACGCTCGAGGGTGACCTCCAGTGGTTTTTCAACGATCACGTTGACACCCGCTTTGGCTGCCGCGAACACAGGCTCCAAGTGCGAGCCGGAAGGAGTGGCAATCGTCAAGAAGTCCAGCTCTTGCTCCAATAATTCTGCAAGGTCCGTATAAGGCTCGCAATTGAATTCCTCGCAAAATGTCCTCGTTTTATCGATACTTCTCCCGCAAGCCCCGACAAGCTCCGCATTAGGCATAGCGTGAATAGCTTGCGCATGAAACTCGGCAATCATGCCTGGGCCCACAATTCCAAAACGATACTTCCTTTTCATAGCTACTACTGTTAGGCTTCATACGGTTTCCACTGATACCCGATGCTCTTCAGCATCTCCATCAGTCTACGCCCATATTCCAAATACTTCGCTTCCGCGTTTTCGTTGAAATCGCCCATTCCGCCTTGATGAAAAATCTTGGCGACATGCGGCTCCATCGCGATGCCTCCGGAATATCCACGCAAGTGAAGATCCTTAAGAATTTCCAACACGCATCCGACTCCTTCGCCCGGATACGTATAAACGGGATCTTTCGAAGGTTCAGGTCGAAGGCCATCCTTGATATGGATATGCAGAACATGCTCTTTGATGTTGCTGTAGAATTCCCAGGAATCCTGCCAAACATCACCGGGTTTCGACATGTCTTTTTTGAATACAGGCCCTCCCGTGTCGAATACCAGTTTCAAACCAGGGACTTTCTCGACAAGCTCCAAGCTGTGCTGCCAGCTCATCCCGCCGTACGTTTTACAATTTTCGTGGAGCGGCGTGATACCCGCATCGACAAACCGCACGCATATCTCCCTCAGAAGTTCAAACCGCTTTCCCGTCATCTGGTCCTTCGCTTGCGGATCCACCTTGAAGCTCATGATTCGGATCATGCGAGTGTTCAGGCGCTTCATTCGCTCGATGGAACGCTTCACCTGGGCGAAGGTCGGTTCAAAATTGTCCTGAACATCACATGCCCAGTTGCAGATTTCGGAGCCGAAGCAACTAATGAAAATCCCTGCCTCTTCCAGTTCGGCGCAAACTTCATCGAAGCACTCCACGGGCAGATCGTGGATATTCACTCCATCAATACTGCGAGCGTCGATGGCATTCCATCCCAGTTCTTTTGTAACCGCGATCTGCTTTCCGAAATCGGCGGATGCCTCATCTGTAAATCCAGTTAGATACATAATTCGGAATAATCCAGTCAGGTTAAATTCAGCGAATAAAAATCGGAGAGCTCCAAGCCATCTGGCCGTTCTCCTGCTCGACTTTAAATATGAAGTAATCGCCAGATTCCACAGTAGCCCGATAGTCGGCTTTCAGTTTATACTGTTCTGACGGTGTAATGCTGTGGACCTTTACTTTTGGAGCAGAAAAACAATCGGTGATCGGTATGTGCACATCCTTATCTAAAAGATGCCCAAAGTCTATCTCCTTCGAAAAACGATGAGTTTGCTCGTCTTTCTCCGCAGTTGTATCCAGATATAAGCGCGCATTTTCGATGTCATCCAACTCCAGAACGATACTTGAAGTTGCGGCAATATTGTCCCGCGAAGTATAAGAGCTGATGGAAACCTTGTTGTCTACAACTTCAAGTTTATTCTCGTCGACAACCGAGCCTTCGCCGCCGCAAAAGCAAGGGCTGCTCGTCAATAGCGACGCCCCTTCGATTTGCAAGGCGTGTTCCCATTTAGTCAGATTGGAAAGCGTTTTCCCTGGCTCGAAACGCCCCCAGCCCCACTCGACTCTTACGAGTCCACCTTTTTCAGGTGAGCTAGGGCACTTGTACGGAGTCCAGAAATCGACTGGCGCGCTATCCT
>JAJFLS010000179.1 GCA_021772595.1 Opitutales bacterium | reverse complement strand
CAAAATCATATCAATTACATTCCTTAGCGTCCTCGCGGCTTTGCGTGAGTCAATTCTATGGCCTAATGAGAATTGCGACGTCCCCTGTCGGGGTGTCGCGTTTTCCGCTTGCCTTTCAAAAGGCGATTCCAACGATGCCGCACTTTGGTGGCCGCCCTAGCTCAGCTGGTAGAGCAATTCACTCGTAATGAATAGGTCGTCGGTTCGAATCCGATGGGCGGCTCCATTTTTTCTCTGTTAGGTTATAGTAGAACAGGCTTCCAGCCTGTTTACACAGGCAAGATGCCTGTGCTACGTTGCGAAGATCTGTGTCAAGTTCGACACGCTCTTAAAGCAGTTCTTTCAGATCGCCGAGAGTGATCTTCGAGTTAATGGCTTCGCTGGCGTCGAAGATGTCTTCGAGGAGCTTACGTTTTTTGCCCTGCATCTGGAGGATTTTTTCTTCGACCGAATCGGCGACGATTAGCTTGTAGCTGGTGACGACTTTCGCTTGGCCGATCCGGTGGGCGCGGTCGGTCGCTTGAGCTTCCGCCGCTGGGTTCCACCAAGGGTCGAAGTGGATCACAGTGTCGGCTCCGGTCAGGTTGAGTCCGGTGCCTCCGGCTTTGAGTGAAATGAGAAAGACGGGGATGTTGTCGTTGCTTTGGAATCGATCGACTTGGTCCATTCGATTTCGCGTGGAACCGTCGATGTAGCAATAGTCTAGTTCGCGTTCTTCGAGCTGCTTCTTAAGTAAGGAGAGAATCGATACGAATTGAGAGAAAACCAGAATGCGATGGCCTCCATCGATCGCTTCTTCGAGCAGCTCGAGAAAACTGGAAAGCTTGGCGGAGGCATCGGCTTCAAGCTGATCGTCCAGAAGCCGTGGATCGCAGCAGGTCTGGCGGAGGCGAAGGAGCTGAGTGAGCGTTTTCATGCGAACGGCGCCTTCGTTGGCTCCGCTCTTTTCGAGCGCGGCGATTTCGTTCGCTGCGAGCCGTCTCGTGTCCTCGTAAACCTTCTTCTGATCGGCGGTCATTTCCACGAATACGACCTGCTCGAGTTTGTCGGGAAGTTCCGGCGCAACGCTTTTCTTCGAGCGACGCAAAATGTAGGGCGCGGCTTGCTCTTGGATGCGTCGTTCGTGCCATCGCCGGTCTTCTCCTCGCGCGCCTTGAGGAATGCCTTTCCATCCGCCGGGCAAGATGAAGTCTAGCAGCGACATGAGATCTTGAATACTATTTTCGACTGGCGTACCGGTCAGCAAGAATCGTCCGCGAGTGCGGAGTGAGGCGATGGTTTTCGCGTTGCGGGTGCGGCGGTTTTTTATGTGCTGCGCTTCGTCGCCAAACACGCAGAGAAAGTCCACCGAGGCGAACTGCTGCTGATCTCGAATGAGGGTGCCGTAGGACGTGATGACGAGATCGACTTTTCCAAGGTCGGTGGAAGTCGAGATTCGCTGCGATCCGTGATTGACGACGGTTTTGAGCTGCGGGCAGAACTTCAGGGCTTCCCGGCGCCAGTTTTCGACTAGCGAAGCGGGGCAGACGACAAGGGAAGGCTTGGACTGCGCGCGGTCTTTTTCAAGACACGCGAGCAAGGCCAGCGCTTGGAGCGTTTTGCCGAGGCCCATTTCGTCGGCGAGAATGCCGCCAAGCTCATAGTTGAAGAGATGGTGAAGCCAGGAGACTCCAATCTTCTGGTACGGGCGAAGCGTTTCTTCCAGGCTTTCGGGAAGCGAGGGCGACTTGAGTTGGGAGAGGTCTTTTAAAGCAACGCTGCGCGCTCGCCAAGTCATGGGCGGTTTGAAGTTGGGGTTGAGCACGGCGATGCTCTCTTCGATCTCCGGCGCGCGAGAGAAAGGTATTTTGTAGCGTCCGTTGTGTAGAAGCGGAGCGTCGGGTGTTTCGGAAAGCGACCGTTGGAGTGTATGCAATTTTTCAAGACGGCTCTTTTTTATCAGGTAAACTTGGTCGCCCGATTCAATGTAGTGTCGTCCGGTGTTTATGCTTTGGCTGACGGCTTGTTCCGAAATTGATCCTGCTCGAATGGAGAGGGCGATGTTGTAGGCGTTTCGTTCTTCGACGATTTCAGTTTTGATGTCGGCCTCTTTGACCGACTCGATTCGCGAAAGAAAATTGTCCGTGAAATCCGCGCCGTAACGCTCTTTCAGATTGTCCCAATGTTCGCCGAGAAAGTTTAGGGTCTGATGGCGGTCGCGCAGCCACCAGCGACGATTTCTCGGCTCTAGTTTGAAGTGATAGGAGTCGAGCAGCTCGCGGATCTCGACGTAGTAATGGTGTTCGCGCGAAGGCAGAGTGATGCAAAGGAAATGAGAGGAACCGTCCACGACCATTGGCGTGCCGTTGAAATCGCTGAGCGGTTCCTTCTCGGTGATTGGGGCAGGCGCTTCGGGTTGGACCTCTTCGCGGGCGTCGGATTTCAGGTGCTCGCTTACGCCGATGAGTTCTGAAACGTTCCAGACGATGGACGTTTTGGGCTGGTTGGCCCAGAAGAATGATGGCTCTCCTTGGAGGTTGGTAAGAAGTTGAGAGAGCTGGGCTTTGGTCAGCTGGATGAATGAGGATAGTTTTCCGCCGCACCATTGAAAAAGGGAAAACGCGGCGACGCGCCCGGCTTCGTCAAGCGAAGCGAATGCGTCATTCGAGAGGGTTTCCGGAGCGACGATTTTTCCATCGTCCAATTCGATTTCCAGCTTGGTTGGAATCGCGTCGCGCGGCGCGCTGGATTCGAGGTTGGGCGGAACTATAATGCGGAGACGCATTTCCTAATTTTCCGGTGTGTGATGGGCTTGCCTGATGGTAGGGCTGCCTATCCTTAGGCAGCCGAGCACAACCGTTCGTTGCGGCTGCTTAGGGATAAGCAGCCCTACCATTGAGTTCGAGAATAGGATCATGTATTTAGCCGAAGCATTTCCTATCTGTCGACCGGTACGTGGATAACGTATTTCTGGTCGAATTCTTCGTAGTCGAAAAATTCGCGAATCGGAAACGCGGTGGGGTCTTCTTTGATGCTTGCGAATTCCTCGCGGAGGTCGCCGCCTTTTAGATACAGAATTCCGTTGGGGAGATCATTGAAAGCGGTACGCTTCACTCGCTTGCGCATCCAGTTCATGAATTTGGGTAGTTGGGTGACAGCGCGGGCGATAATGAAATCGTATTGATTGGGGACTTTCTCCGCTCTTGCTTGCTCTGCGGAAACGTTGTCGAGATCGAGTTTCTGGATACAGTCGACGACGACTTTTATTTTCTTGCCGATGGAATCGACGAGATGGAATCCGCATTCGGGGAATAGGATCGCGAGTGGAATTCCGGGAAATCCGCCGCCTGTGCCGACATCCATGATACGCGTGCCGTCTTTGAATGGCATGGCTTTGGCGATCGCGAGTGAGTGGAGAATGTGCTTCTTGGGAAGATTCTCGATATCCGTTCGGGAGATGAGGTTGATCTTCTCGTTCCACTCGGCAATCAGGCGGGCGAAGGTTTGGAAACGCTCCTTTTGAAGATCGGTTAGGTCAGGAAAATGCTCGTTTAGTATTTGAAGGTCGAAGTCCATGGGATGCGTTGTAGGAGCCTGCTTGCAGGCGATTGAGATAAAAAGTCGATGGAGGATTATCGCCTGCAAGCAGGCTCCTACAAAATTGGGCTCTACTCGATGATGAGCGCGGCGTAGTT
>JAJFLS010000178.1 GCA_021772595.1 Opitutales bacterium | reverse complement strand
GCCGCCGCGCCCGCGATGTCCACTCCGTGCGCGGATGGGAAGCAGGTCTATTTCTACTTCGGGAGCTACGGGCTGATCGCTCTCGACTTCGAAGGATCGCTCGTCTGGGAAAAGAAACTCTCCAAGCCTCAAGGCAATTTCGGAACGGGAACTTCGCCGATCCTGATTGGCGACTCTCTAATCCTAAATCGCGACAATACGGACGATCCATGCATCCTATCCCTGGATACCAAAAACGGGAGCATACGCTGGAAACATCCGCGATTCGGATACAAGAACAACCAATCCTCGCCCTTCGTCTGGCGCAATAAACTGCGAACGGAGCTCGTCATCGCCGGATCGCGATCCCTCGTTTCGCTGGAGCCGGACACCGGACGCCTTCTTTGGAAAGTCGAGGACACCTGCGCGCTCCCCTGCACTACGCCGATCGGAAATGACGACATGCTCTTTTTCGCGAGCTGGACCGCGAATCACGTGGGAGGACAGCAAAAGCTGGATGCCCATTTCGATGACGACATCGGTTTCACTCAAGAGGAAGTAGAAGATCCGAAAGCGTTCTTCGCCCGTTTCGACTCGAACCATGACGATCTTCTCGTACGGGAAGAGCTCCCTCGTAGCCGCGCGAAAGATGTCTTTAATTGGATCGACCGCAACCGCGATGGGAGCTGGGACCAGGAAGAATTCACCATTCTCCTAGGTCCCGCCGGGAATGGTCGAAACGTCATGGTCGCCGTCAAAGCAGGAGGCGAAGGTCTTCTAAACCAAACGGATTTCCTTGCCTGGGAGCGGAGCAAGCATCTCCCCTACGTGGCTTCACCGTTAATCAGCGACGATCGCGTCTATCTGGTTAAGTCGCTTGGCGTTATCACATGTCTGGATACAAAGACGGGAACGCCCCACTTCGAAGGCGAACGCACCGGCGTAAAAGGCGAATACTACGCTTCCCCGATCAAAGCCGGCGACAAGATCCTCGTCGTTTCGAGTCTCGGAACTGTGATTGTGCTTCGCGACAGCGAGCGTTTCGAGATTCTCGCCATGAACGAAATCGGCGAAGAAATCTTCGCCACTCCCGCCATCGTCGATAATACGATCTACCTGCGCAGCGCCGAGAGTTTGTGGGCGTTTGGGGAAATGTAGGAGCCTGCTTGCAGGCGATAGTTCGTTTGATCGCCTGCACGCAGGCTCCTACAGGAGAAGCGCTACAACTCAGAAGTCGCGCGCCCTACACAAAACCGCTCCACGACCGACTCATCGATCTCGATACCCAAGCCGGGGCCTTTCGGGATTTCCACATAGCCGCCCTTTTGCTCAAATGCAATCGACGCGAGCTCGTTGCGGATTGGGCTCGGCGTCTGGTCGAATTCCATCACGGGCTCCTGCTCGTAGGGCCGAGGCACGCGCGCGTAAGGACACGCCGGAAACGTCGATGTCAGACTGATGCTCGCCGATATCATGATAGGCGATCCCCATACGTGCGGATTCACCTGAATGCCCATTGCATTGGCCATCGTAGCGACATTTCGAAACTCAGTGATCCCGCCGATGAATCGCACATCGGGCTGAATTATATCCAGAGCGCGATTGGAAAGGAAATCTCTCGCTTCGTAACGATTGTGCAGCACCTCGCCTCCTGCGATCGCCAAGGGCTGGCCCGACTTCACTTCGAGATAAGCGTCCACATCGTTCGCCAGAACGGGTTCTTCGAACCAGTGGATATTCAAATCCGACAATCGATTTCCGATATCGATCGCGGTAGAAACGTTATAGGCCTTATTCGCGTCGACCATCAGATAGAGGTCATCGCCGATGGCGTCGCGGATCGCTTTCACGCGCTTCACGTCATCGGGCACGCTGAGTCCGCCTATTTTAGTTTTCATTCCCTTGTAGCCGGATTGCGCATACGACTCTGCTTCCGCAATCAGCTTGGTGGGGAATTCATCTTCCCGGTAATAGAGCCCCGTGGCGTACACCGCGACCTTGTCCCGAATCGATCCGCCGAGCAAATCGGAAATGCTCTTCCCCGCTGCCTTGCCCGCGATATCCCAAAGAGCGATGTCGATATTGCTGATCGCATCGCCGCCAAATCCACCGGTCTGATTATCGTTGTGAAGGCTTTGAAAAAACTCGTGCCACAGCTGGTTGATATTTCCGGGATCCTTACCCAAGAGAATAGGAGCAAAAATGTCATGTATCACGCTTTGAGAAGGCGATCCGCCACCTTCGCCCCACCCGACGACACCGTCATCAGTAGTGATCTTAGTGACCAAGCAAGTTCGCTTCTCTGCCCAACCCATCGACCAGCCGAAGGGTTCCTCAATCGGGCTCTCAAGCAAAAACGTCTCTATTTTGTCGATCTTCATTTCAATCTACATCGAGGATTTATCTACCGGTGAATTTTATTAAAGCCAATGTTTTAAAACCGCGGAGTACATAGAGCAGTATAGCCGCAACCAAAGATTTTGAACCACGAATGGACACGAATTTTCGCGAATCGATATAAGGTAGCGGCCGATCTCCGAACGGCCACGTCCCTGGTACCGGAGCGACTGCGTCGTTCCGACCACAACACGAAGATGGATTTGATAGCCACAAAAATGCGCAAGATGCACAAAAGTTGGCTTCTTCGAGAATTCGATGGAAGTGCTTGAATAGCTTTGCGTAAGAAAATGGCATTCAGAAAACGGGCTAAAAAAACAAGTTTCTGACGGATAGTAGTACGGAGTTAAGGAGACGAACGAAACTCTCTTTTCTCCGCACCTCTGTGCACTCCGTGGTTAAAAACATCTGACGGTACATTTTTCAAATCACTAATCAAAGCGAGCGAACACGCGCGCCTCTTATGCGAACATCGCTTTCCCCTCCACCTGGATCAACGATGCTAATCACACCCGGTTGACTCTCGTCCTCTATTATCGTATCGCTCACGACTCGATTGTTGATCCAAACTTGATGACGGTACCCGTGCACTCGGATGCGGTAGCGATTCCATTCGCCTTCCTGGAACGCGCTGTATTCGCCTTCTTTAGACAGGGACTTCGGGACAGTCACGAAATCGCCCGCTGATCGGTATTCAATTTTGACCGCGCTCGCCGAAGGCGCTTTCAGCTCAGCTTCGAATTCGAAATCGCCATAGCTGTCATTCGACGAAAGCGAAACTTCCCTCCGGCTCGAAATCCGGATCTCGCCATTGACTCGCTTCACGGACGCGCCCTCGCCCTCCTTCTGCCAAGAGTTCAGTCGATCCAGCGACTGCCACTTCTCTCCATCGCGCAATCCCACGAGCTTCTCTTTGAGATCCGCCTTAACACTCGTGTATTCCGGATGGTTGGCGAGATTCCTCCATTCGAGCGGATCAGCGTCATGATCGTAGAGCTCCTCTCCGCCATCCGACGCCAATGAATAGCGCCAGCGTTTTCCGCGTACAGAGAAATGAGGATACAGCGATCCTTCATAGATTTTGTGCAACATGTGGTCCTTACCCGGCAACGCCGTGATGACGACATCCGGTCCGGCCCAGACTCCATCCTCCGGATCTTTGATGAACGGAACTATACTGTGTCCCTCCAACTCGTAACCATTGCCGTCCGCATTGGGGGTTTTAGCCAAGCCGCAGAGTTCGTTAAACGTGGGATAGATATCGACCAGCGAAACCGGCTGATCGCAGACCGCTCCTTCCGGCGCTCCCGACACTCCTGCCACAATCAGTGGAATGCGTGTCGATGGATCCCAAAGGCTTCCCTTGTAGAGAAAGTTTTTTTCGCCCACATGGAAGCCGTGATCGCTCGTGAAGATGACAATGGTGTTGTCCCGGACCGGGCTGGCATCCAGCGCGTCAAGAATCGTGCCTACCTGGTCATCGACAAACGACACGCAGGCCATGTACGCCTGCAGCCATTTTCTTAAAAGATCCTTATCTTCATGACGGGCGAGCATCTTGTACCGACGAAATCCATACAGCTCCTCGTTCCCCAATGCGTCCGCCACATCGTCCAGATCGTTTGGATCGACTTTGGGCAGCTCGATCGAATCCAGCGGAAAGCGATCGAAGTACTCCTGAGGCGCATACAGCGGCGTGTGCGCCCGAATCAGCCCCGCAAACAAGGCGAAGGGCTTGCTGTGATCGCGATTTATGATCTCGCCTGACCACTGGGCTCCGCGTTCGTCCGCCATCAGATCGCGATCCTGGTCATTCACGTATCGCCACGGTTTTCCGCCGTACATCCAGCCTTTGTATCCAGGAATTCCATTCACTTCATCTGCCGGCCAATCGGGGATCGCCGAAAGCGGCCCGAACACATGCTCCCATTGGTAGTCGATATCGGCGTCCTCGCCTTCAAGCAGAAATTGTTGATACGGATGCGGCAGAAATCCCCGCAAAGTCTCCTTTCGACCGTCCCAGGGCCAGGGTCCGATATTTCCAACATGCCCATATTCGTCGAAGAGGCCTTCTTGGTTTCCGTGATAGATTTTGCCGGTTCCATAAACGGAGTAACCGCCTGCCCGCAAATTGTCCTGCAATGAAACGCTCTCTTTATATATTCCGTTATCCCGCCAGTCCTCAAACCAATACAGGCTCGTTGTCTGAGGATAGAGCCCGAAATTCATGCTCGCGCGCGACGGGGCGCAGAGCGGGTCGTTCGTGTGGGCATTGGTGAAGCGAACACCTCGCTTCGCAAGACGATCGATATTCGGGGTCGCTACATTCGGCTTCCCTTCCGGGTGAAACGGCAGGTCATTCAAATCATCGACGATAATGAAAACGACATTGGGTTTACTTTGAGATGCTAAGCCAACGGAACAGCATAACAAAACAAGGAGAGATCTCAGAAAGGTTTGCATAGCGATGATCGATTCAAGCCAACATTCCCGCAAACAACCTTTCAGGACAAGATAATCCTCTGCCATTAGTAGTTCAGTGCTACAGGAATCGGATTTACCTTTGGCAAATCTCCCCGTACTCCTCTTCTGACTCCGACAAATGGACTCCAAGCGGAAAGGGAAATTCTTCAAATGGCTCCTGCGCATATTCGCGGCGGGAATCGCGTGCCTTGTGGGCATCCTCATAGGCGCGTACCTTGCCCGTGTCGAAATCGCCAACTATTTCGCGAACCTTCTGATCGCCCGAAACGGGTTTCCAGATTCGCAAATTCAGATTGCCGAGCTAGACGAGACGACCTGCGTCATCAATGACATCCTGTTGAAATCCGATTCGTTCGAGCTCAAAATCGACGCGGTCGAAATCCACTACGATGCCGCCGAAGTTTGGGAGACACAGAGGATAAAGAGCGTTCGAGTTTCCGGACCGAATCTATTCTACGATCTGACTGGTCCTTCCACATTCGATCCGCAAGAATTGGATAAACTAATCAAAGACGGCCTTCCCTTCCCGCTCGACACTCTAAAGATTGGGGACGCGTCCATCGACTTGCTTACCGAATTCGGGAAACTCTCCTACGAAGGTTCTCTAGAATTGACCGGAACGGAGGGATCAGAAATCCAAGCGAACTTCCAAGCCCACTCCCTTGTCGACGCTCTGGAATTCGACGCGCTCATCGGCGAGCAAACCACTTTCTCCGCGGTCGCCTCCCTACCCGATCTCGCGAACGCGATGGCCGCTTACGGTATCGATTTGCAAAAAATCCTCCCGCTATCCACCGGCAGCTCGCTCGAGCTTTCGTCCGCCAGGCTCAACGCCAAGGGATCTTTCTCAGGAATCGCTCCGCAAACCGCCGAAGTCGAAATTTCGCTCGGCCCCTCACAATTCGCCCAGCCCAACGCGAACGTCGAAATCGACTCGATCCATACAACGCTAGAACTCGATGCGGAGGCTATCCAAAACATAAATACAACCACCCACCTTTCGAACGCCACGTACGACTCATTCGAGGCGAGCGAGTCCATCATCAAAATCGTCGCCCCAACTCTGAATGATATCTCGATCGAATTTCCCGAAACTCGATGGAAATCAACAAGCGGCGAATACGGCGCGATCTCTGCATCAGCTACAGTGAAACTGACTGAAGACTACGCTGTATCCAAATTTGAAGTTCAAGGAACCTCAAACGAGCTCAAGGCCGACCCATTCGACTTCCAACCCTTCCAATTTTCCATCGACGGAAATCTGGACCAAGCAACCCTCACTTCGACTGCCCTCGTCAACCAGAAGCTTCCCTGGCTTCGCGTCGAAAATTTCCATGCTACCCTATCTGGCCCAACCACCGACGCGCCCACAGTCAATCTAGCCGCCGACATAATCGCGACTCGCGAGTCTTCGGCCGAGGCTCCCGTCGCCGGAAACTGGCATCTCACCGGCGAGATTCAACCGAATGCCCTTCCACAACGCGTCAAGCTCTCCGTAAGCCCAAACGAAAACCAAGCCTTGTTTTCTACAAGCGCCGCGACGGTCAATGGCGACGGAACCCTAGATCTTTCGATCCGCCATTGGCCCGAAGAAAACCAAGCCGCGCTCGAACTCGCCCTCGATGCCAGCAATCTCACAGCAACCGCAGAAGACTGGTCTATCAATGGCGTCGCGGCTCAGGCGAAGCTCGCGATCAAACCTATCGAGCTCCCCGCGCTGCTCGAATCCCTCGACCAACCCAAAACGCTCATCGAACTTCTAGCGAGGTCGACCCAATACGCGTTCGAGTTCCAAGGAAACGAAGCCACCGGTCCCCAGGGCACCACATTCAAATGGTTCTCCGGCAAGCTTCAGTCCCACGCCTCGACGGCCGACGAAATTCCCATTCACGCCACCGTCGAAATCGGAATTGGTATTTCGACTCTCGCCCCCGAAGAAATCCAACAATTCACGCTCCAGACAAACCTCGAAAGCGACGCCCAGCAACTGACTTTCAACACGGCCGCGAGCCTGCTCTTCGAAGGCGAGCCCGTTTCGATCCAGTCGCGGCAATCGATTTCCTTCGCGGACGAATCCCCGACATCCAAAGGCGAATTCTCGATCCGCGGCATCCAACTCATCAGCTCGGACATTCTCGCCCGACACAGCCCGAGCCTCGCCGGGACAGCCTTCTCCGCCCAGCTCGACATCGAAGGATCCCCAAGACTCGCCGACGGAGTTTGGGACGCCAGCGCGAGCCTCCGTCTGGCAGACGGAGCGTTCACCCAGCCCACCGAAGAAATCGCCATTGACGGGATCCATGCCGGCATCGATTTCATTTCCGTCGTCAATCTGATCACCAAACCCTCCCAATCACTGACCGCAGATTCGCTGCGATTGGGCGATATCGAAGCCGCCGACCTGAACGTCCAATTCGCGCTCGAAAGCGCCGAAAAACTGTCCATCGAAAAGGCCAAACTCCATACCTTCGACGGTACGCTCGCCCTCGACCCTTTCTCCGTTTCCCTTAAAGATCCCAACACCAGTCTGACGCTCCGTTTCAAGCAGATCTCGATCGCCCCCGCCATAGCGATGCTCGATTTTTTCGACGGGCAAGTAACCGGCCGATTGAACGGAGTCCTGCCGATCAGTCTTGTGAACGGCTATCCCGAACTCGGCGAAGGCTATCTCGAACTCGACCCAAACACCGACGCAACGTTTGCCTACAACGCCGACGGATTCTTCACCAGCCAGGCCGACGCCGACGCTACTAAAAAAACCGTGGGCGACAAGCTGCTCGAACGTCTCGAACTCGAGCCCAACGCCCTTCTGGAAGACGCCCTCGGCAATCTCACGATCCAGGATTTAAGACTAGACCTGTTCAGCAAAGATCTCCCCGGCACCCCTATGCGCATCCAGCTCGCCGGGATCGCCGACACGGGAAACGCCGAAATCCCTCTCAATATCACGACCAATATAAACGGAACAGTCGCCGAGCTGCTCAATTTTCTCATGCGCCTCGACTCGCTCGGCCTCGTCGCCGCCCAACAGCAAAACGCGACCCAGTAAGAAAGGGTTCGATTATTTCTGTCACCCGATCAGGTATCATCGTCTTTGTCTTCGTCATCATCTTCGTCCTTTTCCAACGCTTCAGATCAAGACAAAGATGATGACGAAGTGACTCCTTTAATAGTAACCAGTAAGAA
>JAJFLS010000177.1 GCA_021772595.1 Opitutales bacterium | reverse complement strand
GTTCGGAAGTGGATGAGCTGTAGTATGGAAGTTCTCCACACGATCGATTCAGAAACCAGCGTAAATCTTCAATTTCTTCTTCGTCGAGAACGCCATCTTCTAGGGCCCTTTCGAGCATAGGGACGAGTTCGTTAAATGGATTAAGTCTTCGATAGCCTGCATTTTCTTCGCACCAGTTTTTGATCTCCAATAACTCCTTTTTGATAATCGAACCGTCGATGTTAGCCCCATCAATTATGCCTTTTAAGGTATTGAGCGATTTGTGCAGATTCTGTTTGCTGCAGAATCTTGTGTAAGAGCTGTTATCTAGATCTTTCATATTGGATGGGATTGGCTTGAAAGTGCTCGTTCGAAAAGTCGGAACGCTATCTTGTGACCTCAGGTTGATTGGTTTGATCGGAATCGTGCCCCTTCATTTCGTCTCTCGCTTGAGAGAGGGCGCTGGCCATAATACCTGAGGGGACCGCGACAACGGCAAGACCGACGGCTAGGATAACAAACGTGAAAAGCTTGCCGCCGACGGTAATGGGAAATGCGTCGCCGTAACCTACCGTCGTGAGGGTAGTTACCGCCCACCAGAGACAGTGTGGGATCGATCCGAAAAGTTCGGGCTGAACAGTTGACTCGAAAAAATGTATACCGACTGCGGCTACAAATAATATGATCAAAGCTGTGGCTCCAAAAAGCAACAGGTCTTCTCGCGCGTTGAGAAAGGCGACATGGAATCGGCGGATTGAACGGCTGTATTTCGCAAGCTTGAACATTTGAAAAAGCCTGAGAAGACGAAAGGCTCTCACACCGCGTAGATCAATCCCGAGAGCGAGATAGAAGGGAAGGATCGCTAGGAGGTCGATAATCCCGAAGAATGTGAAAAGGTGACGGAAACCCTGATTCGAAAAAGCGAGCCGCAAAACCAGCTCGACGGAAAAGATGATAATCGAAATGAGTTCGATCGCTTTGAGAGCGGCGAGTGTATCCGGGGCCAGTCCGGGGATCGTCTCAAACGTGAAGTCGAGAATCGAAACAACAATCGTTAGCTGGATAAACCACGCGAATATCCTACCTGCACCATGGGCAGGATCATCAACGAGTTGCTGGAGACGTTGCTTAATCATCGGAGTGGACGAATGTGAGTCGAACAGAGGGAATATGAACGCCGACTAAACATTAAGCGCTGGAATTACTGTGTTCAAACTAGGGGACTTGCCAATGGAAAAATTCAGGGGTATTCGGGAGGGAGGCACCCGAACCCTGAAAAATCACTGATGTTTTCACAAACTACCTCGCTTTGCGCCTCTTGCGCCTTTTTGCGGCCATCAAATCCTTCTTCATCGCACGGTGGTCGGAACGACGTCCCGCTCAGCGCATAGGCGTCAACTTAAGCCAATCTTGCTTGAATCCACGCCGTGATACGGCGTAGCTACGCCGAGACTCGGCGTGGGCTCAGGCTGAAGCACTGAGCTACCCTCTCCAAACTCAACAACCTTTTTCCGGCAACGCCGGAACCTATTGGCTCGCGCCAGCGAGACTCCTAGGCCAACGCAGGAAGGCCGATGACAATTTACTCCAATTCGATGCCGAAGAAATTTGCAGCATTGCTGAAACAGATGTTGCGGACCATTCCCCCGACAAGCTCCATGTCTCGCGGCAACTCGCCATTTTCGATATCGTTCCCCAGAAGATTGCACAGCACTCGCCGGAAGTACTCGTGACGCGGATACGAAAGAAACGAACGCGAGTCGGTCAGCATTCCCACAAAACGCGACAACAAGCCATGATTCGACAAGGCGTTCATCTGCGCCTCCATAGCCTCTTTCTGATCGAGAAACCACCAACCGGTGCCAAGCTGCATCTTGCCCGGCGTGACTCCGTCTTGAAAATTGCCGAGCATCGTCGCGATCGCGTAATTATCCGACCAATTCAAATTGTAGACGACGGTCTTTGGCAGTTGCTCCGTTTGGTCTAGGCTATCGAAAAACCGTCCCATCTTGGCGACTTGCGAAGTGTCGCCAATCGAATCGAATCCCGTATCTGGACCTGCCACCCCCAGCATACGACTGTTGTTGCTCCTCAGCGCTCCCACGTGCAACTGCATCGTCCAGCTCTTTTCCGCGTTCCAACGAGCGACTTCCCGCATCACGTAAAACGCATACTGCTCCTTCTCGTCCGCCGTCGCCGTCTCGCCCTTGCGTGCATTGTCGAAAATCGCGCTCACTGAGCTTCGGCTGGTCTCCGCGAAAAAGCATCGCTCGAGTCCGTGATCCGTCAGGCGCCCGCCCATCTCGTGAAAGAAATCGTGTCGCGATTTCAAGGCCGACAGGAAATCGCCGAACGAATCCACTGAGGCGCCCGACACCGACGCCAAGCGATCCACCCAAGCGTTGAACGCCTCCGGCGCATCCACGCAAAGCCCTTTGTCAGGGCGGAACGTGGGGACGACCTTCGTATCCAGATCCAAATCACGGATCGCCTGGTGATGCTCCAGGCTATCGGTCGGATCATCGGTCGTGCCCACAAGCTTGACCTTGAAATTTTTTAAAATGCCGTGAGCACTTAGCTCATCCGATTTCAGTTTCTCGTTGGCCGCATCCCAGATTTCCTTAGCGGTGTCTTCGTTGATCAGGACGTCATCGATTCCGAAGTAGCGTGTCAGTTCCAAGTGACTCCAGTGATAAAGCGGATTGCGCAGCGTATGCGGCACCGTCTTACACCAGGCCAGAAACTTGTCGTAAGGATCCGCGTCGCCCGTGCACAATTCCTCGGGAACGCCGTTGGCTCGCATGGCTCGCCATTTGTAGTGGTCCCCTTCCAGCCAGATTTCGAACAAGTTTGAAAACCGGCGATTTGAGGCCACATCTTCCGGAGGCAAATGACAGTGATAATCGAAGATCGGCTCATCTTTCGCGTAGCTATGATAAAGCTCCCGCGCTGCGTCGCTCTGTAACAGGAAATCGTCGTGAATAAATGACATATGATTATGGATACTTCGTTTTAGAACCGACTGGTAAATCGCTAACGAAAATTGGTAGGGAGGAGCGGGGGCGGGCGCCCCAAAGGTTTT
>JAJFLS010000176.1 GCA_021772595.1 Opitutales bacterium | reverse complement strand
TAGGCACCGGGAAGTTCTTAATTGAATCTACAGCTAAGATTCTATGAGTAGTGAAAAAACAGGTACGTCTTCATCCGTTTCAAAGCAACGGCGCGAGCGATCGAGGAAGTCTAACAAATTGTCGGGGATTCTGTTGGGTTTGTTTGTTGTCGCTTCGATTGGCGGCGCGATCTGGTATTGGACTCAGATTTTCGTTCCGGATCGGAATGCGCGAGGATACGAGCAAGAGACGAATCGGATTTCAAAAGAGCTTAGCTCTGGCGTTCAACAGCTGACAGAATGGTCGACTGATGAGGTATTGAAACGTTATTCGGATGACATCCGAATCATGGGAAATCGCGAAGGCGCCCAACTATCGCTCGTGGAAAGTCTGCTGGAAAAGTTGACGCATTGATTGAGTTGAGAGCGCAGAGAGCGGAGCGATTTCGAGTCTTGCTCGAGGAAGCCGAGGAGTTTCCGCGCAATAGCTCTCGGGATGCTATTTTGGCGTTTGGCGATCGAGTTCGAAAAGCGATGAGCGCGTTCGAGAGAAAACGAGGACAGGAGCTTAAGCAGCAGTGGTCGCTCCGCCGAAAGGAGATTGTAGAGAGTGCGGCGAACCAAGTTCCGGGGAATTTGACGATAAGAACGGAGCCTTCAAAGGCGGAAGTATATATGGATGGAAAACTGCTTGCCATCACACCGTTTACTGTGGCGCAAGTAAGGTCGGGCACCCATGAACTTCTGGTCAGAAAGTCGGGTTATAGGGACAAGAAAATTCCTGTTGTGATGGAACGCTCGGAAAGCGTCGATCTTGGTATTCAGGAATTGGAACCAATTGTTGGAAACGTTCAAATTAAAGTGGTAGGCGGCAAACGAAAAGACAAAATAGAAGTCGAGATCGAGGAGTTTTCGGAATCTATCAAGGTGGGTGGTCTTGAGGTCGTACAAGGGTACCAATATATGGAGGGGAGGGAGCACGTCCTAAAAGCGCTCCGAATCGGGGAGTATATAGTAATCGTTACTCGAAACGGACAGCAAGTCGCCCGCGAAAACTTCGTAGTAGAAGAAGGTAAGACAAGCGAGGTGACGATCGGGCTTTAGATCTACTTTGTAGGGTTCTGTTTAGAGACTGTCTAATAAGTCGCGAAGGGCTCGGGACGGCGCCCGAGCGCTACCATTTTGTCGAGTGAAGCTCGAGCATTGGGTAGCGTCCGGGCGCCGTCCCGGATGAATTGTCCCGGCATAACTATATTTCTTCTAGCTGGCTCTTAGCGTCAGCGATTTGAGGCGATTATTGAAATCTTTGGGGAGGGGTTGGATCCAGTTGACGGGCTTGCGAGTTTGGGGGTGGAGGAATCCGAGTTCGGCGGCGTGCAGCATAACGCGGGCTGCGGGGATTATCGTTTCCTTATATTTTCGAATGTACACTCTTTCCCCAACAATGGGATGTCCGGCTTCGCTTAGATGGATGCGAATCTGATGAGTGCGGCCGGTTTCGAGGCGGCAAGCTACCAGTGTGGCCCCGGCTAGCCGCTCGACGACTTCGACGTGAGTGACGGCGCGACGGCCGAGTTTTTCTCCGGCCTTGTTAACACTGCCTTCGACGACGGAGCCGCGAATTCCGGCGTCGGTCATGCGGGCGATTCGGGAGCGAATGGTTTGGCTCTTCATGTCACCATGGACGATGGCGAAGTACTTCCGCTCGATGGTGTGTTCGCGAAATTGTTGAGACAAGTTCTGTTTGGCGGTGAACGATCGAGTGAAGACGATCAATCCGCTGGTTTCCTTGTCGATCCGATGGGCGACTCCCAAGCTCGCGCGGTTTCGCCTGGTATTCGGATCATGGGCACGAAGATGGGCGAGGACCAGGCGGTCTAGCGTAGAGGTCTCTTCACTCTCGACGTGAGGAACGGTCATCATGCCAGCAGGCTTGTTGACGATGACAAGTTGATCGTCGAAATAGACGACTTCCTTCGGGTCGAGCTCTGACTTTGGCTGGGCCTTGGGCGCGCTCATTCGCAGCTCGATGCGATCGCCTTTCGCGACAGGGCGGTCGCGCTCTGTGATGCGATTACCGTTGAGAAAGATTTTGCCGGTGTCGATCCAGGCGCGGGCCTTGGTCCAGGGTAGGTTGAAGTGCAGCTTGACCGCTTTGTCGAGACGGGTCTTGTCGAGCTCTTCTGGAATGAAACGCGAGGGAGCCTCGTCTTCGTTTTGAGATTTCGATTGCGTTGCGATGGGCTTATTAGGCAGGGAAAGATCCCTTTGTCGAGAGGTCCTCGTTTGTTTGGCTTAGTCGATTGAGAAGGCCAAAACCGCGTAGTTCGGTATGGAGTGCCTAATACTCCGTCGCTTGCGGGGTGCCTATGTTTCAGACGCGACCGTTGGTCCCCGCGTGGGGAATGGGCAATCGCTCCTGCAAATTGGAATAACCCGTCTATTTGAGGCGGGATCTTTTTCCCCTGCTATTCTCTTTGGGTTCAATACCGCGAAGCTTGCTTTGGCTTTGGTAGCGGCCGATCTCCGAGCGGCCATTGTTGTCAGTGATTCGGAACGACGCAGTCGTCCCGCTACACAATATGGCCGCTCGG
>JAJFLS010000175.1 GCA_021772595.1 Opitutales bacterium | reverse complement strand
GGGAGTCAGCCCAGCAAAATGTAGGAGCCTGCTTGCAGGCTCCTACATGCGAAGCAACCAGAACAAAATCCGACTTGCGCTCACCCGATTCATTTTTGTATTTTTTCGCCGTGTCCTTCCCCCACAAGTGGCTTTCGAAACTCTCCGAAGGCGGCCAATTCTACCGTTTGTTCGAACATGTTCCCGAACTGATGTTCTTCGTCAAAGACGCCCAAAGCCGACTGGTCATGGGCAACCATCGCTTTCTCGAACATTGCGGTTTCGCGACCATCGAAGAGCTGTCCGGAAAATTCGACTACGAGATTTTTCCCAAATACATGGCCGACAAATTCCGCAGCGACGACCAAGCCGTCATCAATTCCGGCAAACCGCTCCTCGAACTCGTGGAGCTTTTCCCGACCCGAGACCGGCTTCCCGAGTGGTTCGTCACTCACAAGTATCCGCTTTTCGACAAGGCGGGAGCGATCGCAGGCATTTGCGGCATCGTCCAGAATTACGAGCGAGCAAAAGAGGACAGCGACGATCCCGTCATAAAGATGGTCCAGTTCATCAAGGAAAACTACGCCAATTCCCTTTCCATTCCCGAGCTCTCGCGAAAGGCCGGACTGTCTCAACGCCAACTCGAACGCCTGTTCAAGGAACGCTTTCGGATCAGCCCACGCGAGTACATCATCCGCCTGCGGATTCTCATCGCCGCCGACCAGCTCGCTCAAACCAGCCAGACCATCACCCAAATCGCGCTCGACTGCGGCTTCTACGACCACAGCTCATTCACGCGCTACTTCAAGCGACACATGGGCCTCCGCCCCCTCGCCTATCGCAAAGCCCACTGAAACGGCAGAGCATGCAGTTCTAGAGTACGGATTCCCGTTCAAAAGCGAACTGTCCCGAAGCGACAAGATCCGATGGCTCGCCAGACTATATCAACCCGGTTCTCAACAAGAGGTATCTCGATACTTCGGATGATAGATTATTTTCATTGATCAACCCTAAACGGGATGCTCAATCATTAGAAACCCCATCAGAATAAGCGTTATCACCTAATTCAAGCTTGAAGTACCTCTGATGCTTCAGGATGCTCAATCATTAATGATAGAATAACTTGTTAGACAAAATATAATGAAGCTTAAACACATATTAGCGATACTATCGATTGCATCTCTGTCTTGGGCGGCAACAGGATCAGACTACGCAATGATCGGCGATAGAGCGGTACGTTTACCCGAATCTGAGAGTAGTTTTCGCGAAAGGTTGGAAAGCATCGTTGTGTGCGAGTTCTTACAGTTAAACGGTAAAGACGTAGAAAGAGCGAAAATTAGAAAGTCTGGAGATTATGATTATGTTCTAGCTCCTGAGGGAACGCACACATTCAAAATAAAGAAGCGTGCATGGGGAAAATCAGACGAAAAAGGAGAAATAGTTGAATTAACCGCGCCAGTAAAAACTGGATTAATGTACGAAGCCAGATGGACGGGGAGTACCATCGAGCTAATAGAAATTAAAAAATAGTCTAACAAATCGCATCTAGTAATTCGTGACAGTCCCGCCCGAATTCACAATGGACACGCTCTCGGCTGTCACTCTTACTAGTATTCGCACTTCAACTACATACTGAAGTGTTAGAAAAGAAAAACAATGTGCAAAGCAACCATCATAGGAAACTCTGCAGGTGGCAAATCGACAATCTGCAAAGCAATAGTGAAAGCGCACGAACTTCCACTATACGCCGTAGACAAGCTACAGTGGAAGCCAGGCTGGACCGCAGTCTCAGAGGATGAAGTCGCAACCGAAATTCGCCGTGTCATGGCGAATGATAGTTGGCTACTGGACGGATGGGGTCCTTGGGACACAATAGAAGAAAGATTCGAAAAGGCCGATACCATCATCTTCGTAGATCATAGTGTTTGGATCCATTTATGGTGGGCCGCCAAAAGACAGATCAAATCATTGATAGCCCCAACGTCAGTCGAAAAGCCAGACGGATGCGATTTATTTCCAATGACATGGAGAATATTTAAGATGATCTGGATGATCAATAGAGACCATCGACCAAGACTTCTGAAACTAGTGGAAAGCTTCAAAGGAAAGAAAGACATATTTCACATTCGCTCACCAAAAGAACTAAGGAGATTCGCTCTTGATCACTGCTAAAATAATCAATCCTGCCCAGACGATGCAGAAAGCACACCAACCTGGTGTTCGACAAATTTCGAGAGACTACATAAGTGAATTCTTCAATAAAATTGGGCGACGCCAAAAAATACTCCGTTCCATCAATTAGAAGGTAATTCTATGAGTTCGAAATGCATACCAATCCTTCTTCTGATCCTGTTGTTGATGGGTTTGTCCGGATGTAAGCCTAGCGAACTACCTGGGAAGCATACCTACTTTGTTAATGATCACAAATACGTGGGGCAGCTTCTGGATGGCGATTTTCACGGTGAAGGAGAGTTTACTCGCAAAGACGGGACAAGATACGCGGGACATTGGGAGCATCATCAACTTTTTCGGGGAAGCGTGATTAGAACAGATGGATTCGAATACGAATTTGATGGAAACCTCTTCCATATCCACAGAGTCCTTAAAGAGGGGATTGTTGTTGGCGAAGGAATCGTGCATTTGACCAATGGCGACAGATATACCGGTTACATTGATATACGGGGCCACTTCTTCGGGCGAGGCATTTTGCTCCATCCTGACGGAACACAAGAAATCGGTTTGTGGAAAGACAGCAAGTTATTCAAGGAAGTCGACTTTGAATTGGATAAATCAGGTATTTTGAAATTCGATACGGAGTTGAAAGATCTTGCTGAAAGTCGAATTCCTGAACTAGACCATCTGCTTAGGGAGGCGTCTATTCTAGCGATTCAGCGTTACTTCGATTCCGGCGAACTGACTTCGGAAGAATTGGTCTTATATTACATCTATAGAATATATCATTATGATGTGAATAAGCTGAATAGCGTCCTCGAGCTCAATCCCGATGCATTGACTATTGCTCGGAAGCTAGACAGGGAGAGAGAAAATAAGAAGCAGCGAGGGAATATGCACGGAATTCCGGTATTGCTAAAGGACAATATCGGGACGGGCGACAAGCTTCACACGACCGCGGGAGCAAAAGCGTTAGCAGACGCGCGCTCTGATCGTGATGCCTTTCTTGTAGGCCAGTTGAGAAACGCCGGAGCTATAATATTGGGGAAATGCAATTTATCTGAGTGGGCAAATCTGTTAACCTACCCCTTGCCGTCCGGATTTAGCGGATTGGGTAGCCAGACACGCAATCCCTATGGTCGATTCAGCACCGGGGGGTCTAGTTCGGGGTCAGCGGTGGCTGTGGCAGCTAACTTCGCAACAGTTAGCATTGGTACTGAAACGACTGGATCGCTAACATCCCCTGCTTCCCAGAACTCAATCTATACGTTAAAACCAAGTTTAGGCTTAATAAGCCGAGATCGCATAATTCCAGTTTCCAATGCGATGGATTCGGCAGGGCCTATGGCAAGAAACGTAACTGATTTGAGCATCTTACTCACGACACTTGTCGGAGTCGATCCTTCAGACCCTGTCACAAAAGACGCCGAATCCTTATCTGGTATAGATTTTTCCCAGTATCTAGTAGGTGATGGGCTTGAAGGGAAGCGGATCGGCATAGTTAATTATAGTTACTATGAAAGCAAAGAGGGAGGGCAGCTTCTTGAAAAGGTCGTTTCTCTTTTTCGAAAAACAGGAGCCGAAGTCTCGCTGATTCATTTGCCCAATCCAAAACCACGATTAGATTTCGGAAAGATGTATAATTACAGTCTGAAGCGCGGAGTAAACAGGTATCTTTCGAATGTTGGCGACAATACATCAATGACCAATCTTGAGGAGGTAATCGCCTTCAATGAAAAGGATTCGATTGATCGAATCCCATTTGGGCAATCGAAGCTTAAATATTCGCAACAAAATTCAGTTACCCCTGCTGAGTACGAAGAGATGACTCGTAAAGGAAAGAACGACACTCAGAACTACATTCGAAAACTCTTGAAAGATCGACAGGTCGATTTCCTGCTAACGCTCAGAAGTCGATTTTCTACTATTTACGCACCCGCGGGTTTCCCTGCGCTAACAATACCGGTAGGGTATAGCAGATCAGGCGAGCCGGTAGGATTAACGCTCGTGGGAGACTACTTGACAGACGCGGAATTGATAGCTGCCGCCTACGCGTTTGAGCAAAAACATCAATTAGTGAAGCCTTCAAAGCTTAAGTAGGCATTGTTAGCGAGATCGAGGCGAAGCAAGAGATCAGCGTTTCCATTCCCACCTGCATCATAAAGCGCCATTTCACTAACAAGTGCTTGAGACAATAGCCTCAGATTCAGCTAGTCATTCTACAAGACCTCGACCTATGAATGAATCACTCTCCATTCAACAAGCCAGGAAACTGGTCTTGTTATCCCAGAGGGTGCTACCGACGAAGCAAGCCGGTCGTGCAACTGCAGTCACGCTGTCAGCGATTGAACACCTTGGTTATATCCAGATCGATACCAAATCCGTCATTCAACGCGCCCATCACCATACCCTGTGGAATCGCAACCCTCGTTACAAAGCTTCCCAACTCGATCAGCTAATTGCCGATAAACAGGTTTTTGAATACTGGTCTCATGCGGCCGCCTATCTGCCTTTTCGTGACTACCGGTTCAGCCTGCCTCGCAAATATGCGCTCGCAAGGGGCGATCAGGATCACTGGTATGAACGCGATGAGCGCATGATGAAATTGGTGCTCAAGCGCATTGCCACCGAAGGTCCTTTAATGGCCAAAGATTTTGAGCATACCGGTAAGAGGATCGGTGAATGGAAAACAAAGCCCGCCAAGCGCGCCCTGGAATATCTCTTTATGCAGGGCGATCTCATGGCCCCATGCCGTGTCAATTTCCACAAGGTTTATGATCTCACCGAGCGGGTATTGCCCGAAGGCACTGACACCACCGAGCCTGATCCGGAGGAATACGCCCGTTTTCTAATTACCCGATATCTGCGGGCAAACGGATTGGGCCAGTCTGCCGAAATCGCCTATTTACTAATTGGCGCAAAGCAACTTGTTTCTGCGACCCTGGAGGACATGGTTTCGAACCGAGAATTGCTACAGATCCGTGCCGCCGGAGAACCCTATTATGCGTTACTAGCTTCACTGGAGCTGCTAAGTAAACCGCTGGCCCGCAGCAAACTGAAAATACTCTCGCCATTCGACAATCTGGTCATCCAGCGCAAGCGCATAAAGGCGCTGTTCGGGTTTGACTATCTAATCGAGTGCTATGTCCCCGAGGCGAAACGCCGATACGGTTACTTCTCTTTACCCATTTTGTGGGATGGGAAACTGGTCGCGCGAATGGACTGCAAAGCTGAGAGGAATGAATCACTACTGCATGTTCATCATCTCGCATTGGAACCCTGCATCTTGAATACCGATGCGTTCTTCCTTGCCCTGCGCAATGAATTGGAATCCTTCCTGCAATTCAACCACTGTAACAAAATTCGGATACACAGAACTTCTCCCGCAAACGTCAAACCGAAGTTGCAAACTGCGATCAACGATCTCACGAGATGAAGCGCCCTAGACAGATCGCCGCACGCTTCGCAGGTTCAGCGCCACAACTGGAATCGGTCGCACACAGATAGCGCATCGTTTGCCCCCCCCTGATCAGCACTTGGATATTCGGTGACACAACGCCCCCAAAGCGAGCTCTTCGGCTCAGCGCTTTCGGGGCATTATGAACAACTTCTCATTACCTATATTGACGCTTTAAGAAACAACCACAAACCCTCAGTCAGCAATGAAAAGAAACATGCAACTGGAATCGAATCGTTCGCTATGGAACAAATTAGCATCCATTCATCCAGGCACGAAATTCTACAACAATGAGGGCTTCCTTGAAGGAAGGGACTCGCTCACTGAAATCGAGCAAGAAATGATGGGTGAAGTCGCTGGTAAAAAGATTCTCCACCTACAGTGCCACTTCGGCCAAGACTCACTATCATTAGCGAGAAAAGGAGCGATCGTCACAGGTGTAGATTTTTCTGAAGTAGCCATACAGAAAGCGAAAAGCCTAGCAGTAAAATTGTCATTGAACGCCAACTTCGTATGCTGCGACGTCAATGAATTAGATCAGCACCTGGATGAAAAATTCGACATAGTTTTCGCTTCGTTTGGTGTTATTGGCTGGCATTCCAACCTTGCACACTGGTCCGGAATTGTAGCCCATTTCCTAAAAGATGGTGGGCGGCTCTGCTTTGCAGAGTTCCACCCCGTTCTTTGGATGCTTAGCGACAACCATAAAAGCTTCGAATATTCATATTTCAAACAGGACGTAATTATTGGCGAAAACGAAGGCTCATACGCAGATCCCAATGCTAAAGAGCTGGGAACATCCTATTGCTGGAATCACAGCCTCAGTGAGTTCTTTCAGTCTCTTGAGTCAAACGGGTTGATCGTCAGAAATTTCAGAGAATTCGACTACTCCCCATACGCCTGCTTCAGCAACGCCGTTGGAGAGGACGAACGATTTCAAATAAAGGGCCTAGAGAAAACACTTCCACTTACCTATTCACTTACCGCCTATAAACGCTGAAATGACAACCGAACAAGGAAGCTTATTCAACGGCGGCAAGCCGCCTCGTATGCCTTTGACATTGGGTCACTGAAAAATCTCTTCCAAATCGACCCCTAAGGGGTATGGTAGAAATTCAGATTGAATTAATCCTTAACCAAAGGAACAGAAATGAGTGACATCTCAGAAAAAGCGAAGTCGTTCTTCGAGGCATGTGAGACTGGGAGAGGTTGGGAAGGCTGCAACAAGTACTGCCATCCTGATGCCACGTTCTCTGCGCAGGCAGGAGCGCTTGCTGATATTTGTAGCGTTCAAGATTACACCGAATGGATGAAAGGCCTGCTCACTCCTGTGCCGGACGGGCGCTACGAATTGAAATTCTTCGCCGAGGATGAAGGGCGTGACAGCGTGGCAGCTTATGCTCTGTTTCACGGGATCCATACTGGGCCAGGCGGCCCCGTAGAACCTACCGGAAAGACTGTCGCAGCCGATTACGTCTACGCGATGCAGTTTGAAGCGGGTCGCATTCGGCACATGACAAAGATCTGGAACGATACGGTCAGTCTTCAACAGTTGGGTTGGGCATAATTCATAGCCGAATGTCGATCGAGGGCAGCCCAACAAGGCGCGCCGCGTAATGCGATTGGCTCCGTTCCCCGCGTTCGCGCGCTCGACGCTAGAACATCAAATGCAATAAGAACAATGAAACTAAAAATAGAAGATATCCCTGTAATAATGGAAGGCCCGGGAACGGTAATGAGAAGGCAGACCGGCTGGGGAAATTTTGACTTGGGTTATATCGAATTACCCAAAGGCGCAGATTTTACTCCTCTCCTAAAGGGGCTGTCCAACGATAGCTGCTGTTGCCCTCACTGGGGGTACATTCTTAAGGGTGACTTCAGGATCTTATACGGCGATGGAAACGAGGAACTACTCACAGAAGGCGATCTCTTCTATCTTCCGCCTGGCCACACGGCGATTGTCGAGGAGGATTTGAAGTGCATCATGTTTAGTCCGGACGAAATGCACGGGGAGGTGTTGGACCATGCCTTGAAAAAGATGGCTGAAATGGGCGAATAGCATTTTGACATGCCACTGAATCATTCCTGTTCAGCGCCGTTGATTGCGATCTTCTAACAATTCGCGCGATACAATTCATAACAGTCGCTCCGCGACCTCCACTCTTGTATCCACTCGACATTGATTCGCGCTCGCTTCGCACACTCAGGCTGCCTAACTATTTGGAAAACGAACCCGATTCAATTTTCTCAATTTCACCACTAAACAACTGTCCAAACTGGTAAGGCTGACTATCCTTAGTCAGCCGTAACCGATCTCTCCCAGAAACGGCTGACTAGGGCTTCGGCCGTGAGCTCACGGCCGAACGGATAGTCAGCCCTACCATCGATCGGCGCAAAAGTTGAAATTCGCTGAAACCAAACGCGGGTGGGTGAACGTTATTACAGCAACCCCAAACCTATTCTACCTCTATGAAAACGATCATCACTCGCACGCTCGCAGGTTTCACACTTTCAATATTGGCCACGCAGGCTCAATTCGGCTCCAACGACTCCTGGCCCCACTGGAGAGGCTCCTCCCAAAACGGAGTCGTCGCGGATTCGAAACCGCCCATCGAATGGAGCGAGGATAAGAATATCAAATGGAAGACGAAGATACCGGGCTCCGGACTCGCTACTCCGATCGTCTGGGAAGACCGAATTTTCGTACTGACCGCAGTCCCTCAAGGAGAACCGGTCGCGGCCCGGCCCGCCCGGCCTGAAGGCGCGAATCGCCCAAGACCCGGCGGCGGTGGAGGGAACCCGCCCGGCGGCGGAGGAGGATTCAATCGCGAGGCCGTTATGAAAGAATTCGACAAGGACGGCGACGGACAGCTCAATGACGAAGAGCGCGCTGCCATGCGAGCCAGCTTCAGCGGTGGTCGTGGCGGCGGACGCGGCCCCGGAGGTGCTCCTGGAGGACGAGCTCCCGGTGGAGGCGGTGGCAGAGGTCCCGGTGGCCGTGGTCCCGGCGGAGGCGGAGCACCCGGTGGTGCCGCTCCACAGCAGCCTCATGCCTTTAGCCTTGTCGCTCTGGACCGCCAATCAGGCGAAGTTATCTGGAGCCAGACGCCTCGTTTGGAAACGCCCCATGAAGGGCACCACCCGACCCACGGATTCGCCTCAGCCTCGCCTATCACCGACGGCGAGCATCTCTGGGTGTCTTTTGGATCGCGCGGGCTCTTTTGCTACACTCTCGGCGGAAAGCTCGTCTGGGAAACCGATCTCGGCGATCAGCGAACCCGCGGCGGATTTGGCGAAACCGTTTCCCCAGCACTCGCTGGCGACTTGCTCATCCTAAACTGGGATCATGAAGACCAGTCTTTCATCGTCGGCCTCGACAAGAAGACAGGCAAAGAAGTCTGGAGAAGCGA
>JAJFLS010000174.1 GCA_021772595.1 Opitutales bacterium | reverse complement strand
GGTTTGTACTTGTCCAGCGGGTCGACCGAGTTATGCGACAAGGTCAGCAAGTCCACCGCAACCGTATTGGTCAAAACTGATACGTTATCCAGTTTGACCACATGATCGTGCATGTTTGTCAAAATGGCCCGGCCCGTAAGGTCCTTCGAAAAGATGATGCGTCGATCGGTATGCCCGCCTTCGCGCGTGTATTTAAGATCTCCTGACGCTTCGCGATCGAACGGCACGTCGAGCTCGTCCAATAACAACGACTGCACCGCTTCCTGCCCTTGCTCGACCAACGCGTCCACCGCGTCCGGATTCGACGTGTTGTCCGAAGCGACGATTATATCTTCCTTGAGCTGCTCCGCCTTTATTGAGGTATCGAAAATGATGCCACCTTGAGCCCAACGACTGTTCGCTCCTTTCGAGAGCTCATCCGAGCAAACCAGCGTAACCGACATTCCCAGGCGCGCCGCGTGATGCGCATAGGCGCAGCCCGCAAGCCCCGCTCCAATCACCAAGCAATCTGTCCGGATAGTGTCCACGCTCTAAATTAAGAAGTAGGAATTAAGAATTAATATCACGATTTACAGAGTAGCTCAGAGAGTGTGTCTAATAAGTCAATGTAGGAGCGGGTTTATCCCGCGATAAAAGAGGTCTAAATAATATAGGATAAGAATAATCGCGGGATAAACCCGCTCCTACAATCAGCCAATTCAGAAATATCGAATTATTATACACTCTCAATGAAGCAACTACAGTTTAGCTCATTTCGAACATGCGATCGATGGAGCGGGCCGCCTTCTGGCGAAGCGTTTCCTCCAGCTCGATCACCTGATCCGGGCGCGGAGCGATCAGGACGTCGCGAATCTTCTCGAGCGAGTTCATCTTCATGAATGGGCACAGCTTGCAGCCCGATATGAATCGCTTTTCCGGGCTCTCGACTTCGATGCGCTCGACCAATCCGCACTCAGTCAGCATCATGAAGTACGGGGCCTCCGTCTCCTTCACGTATTTCATCATCCCGCCAGTGCTTCCCACATAGTCGCTCTTCCCGGTGATCTCCATCGTGCATTCGGGATGCGAGACGACTTTCAGGCCAGGGAAATTCTCCCGCGATTCGGCGATCAGGTTCGGGTCGAATTGATCGTGCACGATGCAAGTGCCGTCCGAGGAAACGATCTCCTTGTCGATTCCCAGACGCTTCATTTCAACGCGGATATTATCGGCCATCAGCCGATCCGGCACGAAAAGGATCTGCTTCTGAGGCATCGCCGCCACGATCTTGTAGACGTTGCTCGAAGTCACGCATACGTCGCACTCCGCTTTCACTTCCGCGGTGCTGTTGATATAGCAAACGACTCCAGCCTCTGGATACGCCGCCTTCAATTCGCGCAGCTTCTCCCCGGTCAGCGAATCCGCGAGCGAGCAACCCGAGTTGCTATCCGGCACCACCACTTCCGCCTGGGGCGAGAGGATCTTCGCCGTTTCCGCCATGAAGACTACGCCGGAGAAAACGATCCGCTTCGCGTTCGCCTCTTTCGCTTTCAGAGACAGCATGTAGGAGTCTCCCGAATAATCAGCGACTCCGTAGATGATCTCTGGCTCAACGTAGGAGTGAGCGAGAATTACCGCGTCCTTCTCCTTCTTGAGCTGGTTGATCTCCAGGGTCAAAGGAGCGACCTCGCGGCACGTGTCGATATTCCAGGATTTCCGAGAGTCGCATTCCACATGCATCAGCCGAGCCAGCAAACGCTCCGCTTCCTTCTCGGTTTCCGCTTCCGTAAACGGACTCTCAATCGTCGTAATTGACATCGTATTTGTTATGTGAATCCCGCGCGGCGAATTTAGCAAATGAGATTATCGAAATCCATGAAGTCCGCCTGGAATCCGCCTTCGACGCCTTTGCAAAGCACCGAGACCGCGTCATGCGAATGGAGCGATTCGAGATGCGAGCACGCCACCTGGAAATCCGCGATCCGTGCGTCCGCGTTGATCTCCTTGAAAATCAGACGCGCCGCGTCCTCGACGAACTTGATGTAGACTCCGTTCAACTCCGCAAATGCCTGCTCGTCTTCCCGCTTCACCATCACCTGGGTCTCCGTACTCAACGCTCGGGCGCAACACTGCTGGAGCTCCTCGATCGAAACCGCCGCCCCTTCCGATAGCTTCACCCAAACTCTTGCCTTGCTCCGCTGGGAATGCGGGATCGAATACGCGTCGCGCAAATCGCGAGCATGCTCCGCCAGCTCCGCCGAACACGGGCACGACGACGAATACACGAAATCGAAGGTCAAAAACCGCTCGAAAACGCCCGCCTTCGTCAGCCGCCCCTCGAAAACGCACTTGTAGTACTGATAACCCTCCAAGCCGCTACGCAGGCTCTCCTGCAAAATCGGGTAGTTGAACCGCAGCGCCAGCCGCGCGTCGAAACTCTCCACATTCTCCCGAAAATCGTCCAGCGCCCGCCTGATCGTATCCGGCGTAAATACCTCGTCCTTAAGCTCATAGAATGATCGCATGATGCGGGACATGTTGATCCCCTTCAAACTCGCCTCCAGCGACACCGTTCCCACCACGCTCGTCTCCAGAGTGACGATTTCGCCGTCCGCCCGACGATACTTCAGCGGCAGCCGAAAATTTGAAACGCCCACCTGCTGAATCGGCACTGCTTCGCCCTGCATCGACTCGACCGAGTCCATGATATCCGGCATCGTCTCTCGATACGCCTCCGTCGGGCGAAACGAATCGTCATAGGTCCGAGCGACCGGAGCTTCCGTGTCAGCATCGACCTTATGCAGGTACATCTTTGGTTTATTCTTGGTAGACATGAACTTATGAAGGCTAGATCGGAATTCGGCGACGAAATCAGCAGCGATTCGCCACTCGATTGACGACTCGCGCCGCCAAAACGCTGCGAAACGCCAACCGCGCGCCAACCCAAAATTAGCAGTCCGCCACTAGATAGGCCCAGAAAAAAAAAGCAAGCCAACGCTGTTCCGGCCTCGCAACCCACCAAACCCATCGAAAGCCCCTCCACTCCACGACCGTTTAAATTACAACGTTGTAATTTAAACGGTCGTGGAGTGGAGG
>JAJFLS010000173.1 GCA_021772595.1 Opitutales bacterium | reverse complement strand
GGGCGCCAAGTATCGGGGCGAATTCGAGGAACGCCTGAAGGCGGTGATGCAGGAAATCAAAAGCTCGGAGGGGCAGATCATTCTCTTTATCGACGAGCTTCATACAATAGTAGGGGCCGGAAAAGCCGAGGGAGCCATGGATGCGGGGAATCTACTGAAGCCGATGCTGGCTCGTGGCGAACTTCATTGTATCGGCGCCACGACCTTGGACGAGTACCGGAAGAACATCGAAAAAGACGCGGCTCTGGAACGACGCTTCCAAAGCATTGTGGTAGATCAGCCGAATGTTGAGGACACCATTTCCATCCTTCGAGGATTGAAGGAGCGTTTCGAAGTTCATCACGGTGTGAGAATTCAGGACAATGCGCTTGTGAGCGCGGCAACGCTTTCGAATCGCTACATTTCCGATCGCTTTCTGCCGGACAAGGCGATCGACCTGGTGGACGAAGCTTGTGCGAGCATCCGGACGGAGATGGACAGTATGCCAGCCGAGCTGGATGCGTTGACGCGTCGCGTGATGCAGCTGGAAATCGAAGAAGCGGCTCTCATTCAGGAAAAAGACGACGCTTCGAAAAACCGTCTTAAGAATCTTCGAAAAGAGGTTGCCGATCTCAAGGAGCAGGAAACCGCGCAGCGAAGCCAGTGGGAAAACGAGAAGGCATCCATTTCTGAACTACAGAATCTGCGCGAGTCCATTGAATCGACAAAGATGGAAGTGGATCAGGCCGAACGCGCTTACGATTTGAACAAGGCGGCGGAGCTCAAGCACGGCCGTTTGCCTCAACTTGAAAGCGAATTGGAAGCTGCGGAGGCAAAGCAGGATGACCGCACTTTGGTGAAGGAGGAAGTTTCCCAAGATGAGATCGCGGAAATCGTGTCGCACTGGACGGGTGTTCCGGTGACGCGATTGGTCGAAGGAGAAAGGCACAAGCTGCTTCAGCTTGAAGACGTTATGCACGAGCGGGTAATCGGCCAGGACGAGCCGGTCCGCCTGGTGTCCGACGCCATCTTGCGGGCCCGCGCGGGAATCAAGGATCCGAGTCGCCCGATTGGAAGTTTCATATTCCTCGGTCCGACTGGAGTCGGAAAAACGGAACTGGCAAAGACGCTGGCCGAAACGCTCTTTGATAGTGAAGATGCTGTGGTTCGAATCGATATGTCGGAATATATGGAGCGTCACGCCGTGGCGCGGTTGATTGGGGCGCCTCCTGGGTATGTCGGTTTCGAAGAAGGCGGCCAGTTGACCGAAGCCGTGCGCCGCAAGCCTTACTCGGTATTGCTCTTCGACGAAATCGAGAAAGCTCATCCGGATGTTTTCAATGTGATGCTCCAGATTCTCGACGATGGGCGTGTAACGGATTCGCAGGGAAGGACGGTCGATTTTAAGAACACGGTCATCATCATGACTTCGAATATCGGAAGTCAGCTTTTGCTTGAAGGCGTATTGGGAACGGAAATACCGGAGCCTGTTCAGGAATCGGTTTTGACTGAATTGAGATCGAGTTTTCGGCCGGAATTTCTGAATCGAGTTGATGAGACCGTTATATTCAAACCGCTTACGCTGGAAGAGATCGGGCGTATCGTGGATTTGCTTCTGATCGATCTGAACCGGACGTTAGAAGATCGTCGAATTACGATTTCGCTCGACGACGAGGCCAAGCAATGGATCGCCGAGAAGGGCTTCGACCCAGTGTACGGCGCGCGTCCGCTAAAACGTTTTATGCAACGGTCTATTCAGACTTCGCTTGCTCGGGCGATTATCGAAGGCTCGGTCGAGGAAGGGGCTTCCGTCCGGTATTCGCTTATCGGCGACGAGCTGAAGCTCTTGTCGAACGAGCCAGTCGATGTCGAGTAGGCGAGGAATTGCGAAACAGACCAACTAGTCAGCCTGAACCCACTTCGCGACTATTTCTTGGAGTTGCCGGTGCTCGAGGGGCTTGGCGAGATAGTCGTCCATTCCAGCTTCCAAACAGAGATCTTGATCGCCTGCTAGAGCCATCGCCGTAAGCGCGATGATGATGGGCTTGTTTTCTGGGGAAGCGCTTTTTCTTATTCTGCGTGTCGCCTCGAATCCGTCCATTTCTGGCATTTGGCAGTCCATGAAAATGAAATCGTAAGTGTTCTTTAGGGCGGCTTCAAGGGCCTCCAGTCCATTGGAGGCGGAATCCGCGCGCAGGCCCATTTTGTTGAGCATGTGGTTGATCACCTTGAGGTTCGCGGAGTTGTCCTCGGCCACAAGCACGCGAAGATCTTTGAAGTTCTCGAAGGAAACGCCATCGATCTCCTGTTCTGGTGTTTCGGATTGAATCTCAACGCTCGGCTTGAGGACGGCAGTAAACATAAACGTCGATCCCTTGCCTGGCTCGCTTTTCAGGATGATGTCGCCGCCCATGATGTTTGCCAGGCTCTTGGATATGACGAGTCCAAGGCCAGTGCCGCCGTACTTTCGCTTCGTGGATGAATCGGCTTGAGTGAAGGGCGTGAAGAGGCGCTTTTGAACCTCTTGGCTTATGCCGATACCGGTATCTTGAACTTCGATACACATGATGTGGTTGTCGTGAAAGCCGCCGTCTAGAGAGATGCTGATTTCGATATGGCCTTCCTGCGTGAACTTGACTGCGTTGCTCGCCAGGTTGAAAAGCACTTGGCGAACTTTACCCGGATCTCCTGTAACGAATTCGGGAAGGTCTTCGGCGAAACGCTTGAGAAGCTTCAGGTTCTTTTTCGCCGCGGTGGGGTAGATGACATCCAGAACTTCTGACACGAGTGACTTCAAATTGAAGGGGACGATCTCGAGCTCTTCTCGGCCGGCCTCGATTTTCGAAAGATCGAGAATGTCGTTGATGATGGAGAGAAGAGAGTCGCCGGAGTTTCGGATCGTTTCGACAAATTCTCGTTGCTCTTCGTCGAGGCTCGTTTCGAGCATCAGACTGGAGAATCCGATGACGCCGTTCATGGGAGTCCGGAGCTCGTGGCTCATCATCGCGAGAAAGTCGCTTTTCGCCTTGTTCGCTCGCTCCGCTTGCTCTTTGGCTTTGAGGTAGGCGGACGTTCTGCTTTCGATCCTATCCTCAAGGCTCCGATTGCTCTCTTCCAACTGCTGCCGGAGCATGAGGCTGTCGATTGCGGTGGCCATGCTGGTGAGCATGAGCGAGATGTGAGTGAATAGGATGTTTTGCTTTTCGACAGGGT
>JAJFLS010000172.1 GCA_021772595.1 Opitutales bacterium | reverse complement strand
ATTGAAGCGAGTCGGCATAGCGCTGGAGAATCGGCAGGATGAACGCAGCGGTTTTGCCGGAACCGGTCTGGGCGGCCGCCAATAGATCTCTGCCTTCTAGGACGAGGGGAATTGCTTTTTCCTGTACAGGCGTAGCGTTGTCGTAGCTCAACGTTTCAAGTGAGCTTAGAAGGAATTCGGACAATCCGAGTGAATCGAATGACATAAGGAAGAAGCGGTAGAGCGCTCAAGCTAGCGCAGCAATGGCAAACGCTTGGAAAATTGCGACTCGGGTATTTTGCCTGCGTTACTACTTGTCTTCGAGGGCTTTTAGTACTGCGTGGAATGGGCTTTGCCCGAGGGCGCCGAATAATTCGTTTTGGGTCAGGCGGCTTCGGCTGAGTTTGGGCGAAGCGATGCCGCAAAGGAATCGGGCGTTTTCGCGGGGCGTCTTGAATCCAATTGGACGCTGATCGAGAAATCGCTCGATTTGGGTTTGCTCCTTGGCATCTAGGTCGCGCTCGGCGTTGCGGATCCGATCGGTTTCGCCCGTTTCGCAATGGCTGCAATGCCCGCATGGACGACCGAGGTCTTCGCCGAAGTATTCGAGAACCGCACGGGTTTTACAGGAATCGGCATTGAGGAGCTCGATGACCATTTGCGTACGTTCGATGTTTCGGGTTTCATTTCGAAAAACTTTATCGGCTAGTTTTTGGGCGACTTGGTCCGCATCCGGTCGCTGCAGCAGTCGCATACCTTGCCGCAGTCCCGTTACTCCGACCTTCAGCTTGCCGGTCTCTTCCAGGTAGTTGAAAGCCTTCACGATCCGGCTTCGATTTTCTCCGAGATTCGCTGCGGCCGTATCCAGATTCAAGTAACTCCATCTTGTCTTTCTGTTGGCCTCGGCAAAGACCTTTACCAGAAACTCTCGACGCGCTTCATCGAAGGCCGCCAAAATCTCTTTCTGAGGGACGATGTAGTTGAATTTGTATTCACTGTAAAAGGGCGCCGTGAATTTGATAACGCCCTCCAGTTCCAGATAGGTCAGCAAGGTGCTCAACACCAGCGGCCGGATATCCGTTAGCTGCGACAATTGATAGATCGAGATGTCGAAAGTCTCTTCCTGCGAAAGAATGAACTCCACGAACGCGCCGATACTCTCCTCGGTGGGCGTATCGCCGTAGATGAAATTCTCCAGCACGATCAGATCTTCGGACGACCCGAGAACTTCGCAATGCGAAGGCTGACCATCGCGGCCCGCTCGGCCAATCTCCTGCGAATAGTTTTCGAGCGTCTTCGGCAAATTGTAGTGATAAATGCGGCGTATATTCGATTTGTCGATACCCATCCCAAAGGCGATCGTAGCCACAACGATTCCGTCATCCGACGCCATAAACCAATCCTGAATTTCCGCCCGCAGCTCGTTCTTCATTCCAGCGTGATAGGGTCGCGCGGGATAACCCGCGGCGGCTAGAGCCTCCCCCACTTGTTCAGCCGTCTTCTGGAGTGTAACGTAAACGATGGTCGGCCCGGCAGAGGAATTGGCGAGCTTGTCCGTCAACATTCCAATGCGTTCCGAAAGAGCCGTGGGTGAAAACGCAAGATAGAGATTGGGACGATGAAACCCTGTATTCACGTACGCCTCGGGAGAGATTTCGAATTCGCGTCTTATATCTTCAACTACACCGAGAGTCGCCGTAGCGGTCAGAGCTAAAACGCGTTCGACACGGAGCGACTGTGCGGCGATGGCCAGCTTCAAGTACTCCGGTCGAAAATTGTGTCCCCATTCGGATATGCAGTGCGCCTCGTCGATCACCATCAGCGACATCGGGATATTCTCGATCGACGCGAAAAAACGCTCGTTGGAAATACGCTCGGGAGCCACGTAGAGCATTCTTAGAGAACCGGCCTTCAGATCGCTGTAGACTTGGCGGGTTTCGTCCGCCGAAAGCGTCGAGTCGAGCCGCGCGACTTTGATCGAACGCTCAAGCAGAAAATCGACCTGGTCTTTCATCAAGGCGATCAAAGGCGAAATCACGATCGTCAATCCCGGAAGCATGAGGGCCGGCAACTGGTAGCACAGGCTCTTTCCGCTTCCCGTAGGGAAAACGGCAAGCGCCGAATTCCCTTTCAGAATTTGCGTGATGATAGCTTCTTGACCCTCGCGAAAGGAATCGAAGCCGAAGGTATCCCTTAGGATTTCGTGGTGGTTGGTAACAGGCATTGCACACATCGTGAGCGACCCAATCGATAAAGCAAGGACCTACGCCGCTCGCTCCCATCGACCGTTTAAATTACAACGTTGCAATTTAAACGGTCGAAACAAGATTGCCCCAATCTCCTCGTTGATAGAGAATTGACAAGATCGGCGAACCTAGGAACGTAACCAATTGATAATCATCAATCTTCTCGCACTGGAAGTAAATCTTTCATCCCTCTCCATTTATGAAAACCCCGTCTCCCCTCTCCGTTCTGATCGCCGGTAGCGGCGCGGTTCGAGCTCACCCAACGCGTGGCGGACCGTGTTACCTCGTCACTATCGATGGACAGAATCTGCTGTTCGACTGCGGGCGATGCGCCGTGCACAATCTTTCGCGATTCGGCGTGCCGGTGGAAACGATCTCGGAGGTCTTCATCACCCATCTGCATTTCGACCACATCTGTGACTTACCCCTTTTGCTATTGTTGTCATGGAATAATGGGCGCGACCGACGCCTGCCCATCTGCGGCCCGAAAGGGATCGATGGATTTCTGGAAAACGGTCTTCGCAAAGCCTATGTCCCCGACATCGAAAGTCGCGTCGCCCACGGAAAAAACCGGAATCACCTGGAATGGGACACCATGGAAATCGCGAAAGAAGGACTCGTCCGCGAATCGGAATCTTTCACTATCGACACCCTCGCCACAAAACACGCCGGACTCATCAATTACAATTATCGGATCACAACGCCCAGTAGCCGGATTGTCATTACAAGCGACTCGGAGCCCGATCCGCGGTTGATCGATTTCTGCCGCGGCGCCGACCTATTGCTAATCGAATGTTCAGGCACAAAAGAGTTTTACGACACTCAAGCTTGGGGCGGATGGCATATGACCCCGGAATATGTCGGCCACATCGCCCGCGAAGCAGGCGTAAAGAAAGTCATTCTAAAGCACCTCGTAATCGAAAGCTTTTCAGACGATCCCAACGTATCCGAAAACATGGCCGAAGTCGTCCGCTCGCTTCATCCAGAAGGTGAAACGCTGGTAGCCGAAGACGGCATGCGTATTACGGTGTGAGCGTGATCAATAAATCGAGAATCGCCGATGGTAGGGCTGCTTATCCTTAAGCAGCCGGTATATAATCAGCCAATACGGCTAATCCCGCTCAGCGGGATCAGCCCTACCTTAGATTTACTCTATCGCGGCGTAAAGCCGCTCCTACAAAAGAATATTCTCGTAGTTTCACAATACTCAGGCTAAAGCACTGAGCTACTAATTGCATTAAGCGAAATCCGGACCGCCGATAGCATGATACTTGGACCAATCCGTTTCCAAGGTCGCGCCTTGGTTACCCATTCGAACAAAACTGCGTTGCGGCGCAAAACCGAGGTGTTTCAGTTCGCCAAGCCAAGCGGCGTCCCGATTCGGCACATCGATAATAACCAGTCCTTCCAATTCGCCGATCGAGCGTAACAACAAAATACGAGCGTACGCCGAAGATTCCGCAACAATTGGTCCGAGTTGCGTAGCGTTACGCCCGTCTCGCCCCAGTATGAAACTCTGCAAGGAACCTGATGCATCGCGCGCGATCCAGGCTACTTTCGGTGACCGGCGAAAAAAATCGGCGAGCATACTCTCCCGACTGATCCCCACAACCTGACGGTCGAGAGCCGCCACATCTTCGAGGTCTTCTTTTTGCATCGGCTCCAGTGAAATTCCTTCCGCCGATAGAGGTTCAACTGCATCCATTTCAGCGAGACTTTCGCAATACAACCGTAATACGCCAGCATCACCAGAGAAACCGAGTTTTGAATACACCTGTCTTCCGGTGTCAGTAGCGTCCAGCAATGCTGATCGACCATCCGTCGCCAAATCTTCAAGACACGCGTTCATCAGTTTCGTCGCAAAGCCACGGCCGCGAAATGCCTTGGCGACGAGAACCATATTTACCCAAGCCTGCTTATCCCCACATTTCCAGGCCATCGTAGTGCCGGCCAATCCGTGCCCCTTCACATCAATTCCGTAACCGTCGCACATCTGCAACAGCAAGCGCCAATCATTCTCAGTCTGATTCCAACCCGCCTCAGTCGACAGCTCTAGACAACACTCGAGGTCGTCGCGATCGAGCGGCCGGACCGAGGGCTGCTCATCTTGCCCTGCTGCTTGGGACTCCTTCATTATCTTTGAAGATATTGAAGTAGGCGGCGTCTGCAAGAAAGACGTTGATCGCAGCTCAGCGTTTTAGAGCGTGTCCGATAAAGAACCCCAGAGCAAGGAGGGGGTTGAAAAGCCGGAATAGGCTTCAGCTTGCGGCGATCCACGTCGGTTGAGATTTGAGCTGCTTCCGCGGGCGCCGCAAGCGACGCCCCTACGATTTCGACTATTTCAACCCCCTCCAAGCTCCAAGGTATTCTCAGGTAGCGGCCGATCTTCCCGCTGAGCGGGACCATATTTTGTAGCGGGATGATCGGCCGCTACCAAAGTCAGCAACGAAGCCACCGACGAGTTGCGGTCTGCGACAAGCTTCGAGATATTTACCCGAAGGGAATAAACTAACCGCTACTCCAGCACGTAAATCTCAAACAACGCGATTCCGGTGCCGCCTGTCGCGCCTCTGAGGATGACCGTGTAGGCACCCGATTCGAGGGAAACGAGCATAGCGGAATCGCTGCTGTTTCCCGGCAGCGGAAACGCGCCGACCGTTGCGAACGCGGCCGCTTTCTCGGCTCCTAGATCGCTTCCCCAATCATCGTTTTCCTCCAGAATAGTGCTTCCCGAATACAGCGTCAGATACGGATCCGACAGCACCCCCGGAACATTGAAATTCACAAGCTCGGGGCCGACTCCGCGGATTAGAAGATCCATCGCAACTGGCCCTTCGATTACGAATCCGCCGATCATCACCGACTCATCGCGACCGACGAATCCTCTCGTCGAAAGATTGATCAAGCGAGCATTTGTCGGGACTTCGCCCGCGACTTCGTACAACTCCAGCAGAGCAATTCCAGTCTCACCGGTATTGTCGCTCAACAGAGCCGTATACGATCCAGGGAAATAATCTCCGACGACCACCGCGTCTTTCGAACTGGTTGAAATGCTGAACGCCCCGGTGTCGTATTCGAACTCCTCGAGTTCCGGGATGCTAAGATCGTCGCCCCAGTCGTCATTCGAAGCAATCTCGACGCCATCTTGACGCCTAACGCTCATCATAGGATCGGCCAGCGTATTCGTTATTTGGAAATCCGACAAAATTGGCCCGACGCTTCGGCTCAGCAAGCGCACCGAATCCGTTCCTCGAATACTGAATCCGGCAATCAAAATACTGTCTCCCGTCCCCACAAAACCTCGTGTCGAAAGATTCACCAATTGACTCTGTGCAGGCGGTTCGGGCAATTCCGGTTCCTCTAGCGGATCCGTCGGCCCTGGCAATTCGGGCAAACCATCCGAGTCGATCAATACACTGTCAGAAACTCCATTCTCGTTGTACGCTCTTATCCGATACGTGTAGGCAACGCCGGGTTCTGCGGACTCATCCAAATACGATGTCGTGTTCGCAGGCACGCGAGCAATCTCGGACCAGTCTTCTTCATCGCGAATCGTCCGCTCAATTATATAGCCCGTCTCGAAATCCGAGTTGTCTATCCAAGAGACCAGAATGCCGTCTTCCGTACTTTCGCTCGGATTCCCCTCTCCCGGCGAATCCGGAGGTTCTTCCGCAAGGTTGCGGGCGCTTTGAAAAACCGTGTGTAATTTATCATTCACTTGAATCACCGCCGAACGCGCTTGATCCGCGTCATTCTCCAAGACGCGAAAACTCACTGCTGCATTCCCCAAGCCGGCCGTTGCCGATACGATTTCCAGCCAAGAAGCCGTCGATGAAATCGTCCACGATGTGTTCGATTCAATGGAGAAACCGAAGTCACCTCCAGTCCAAGGAATCGTTTGCTGCGTCGGATTTAAAACGACATAGTAGCTAAATCCGTCTTGCGTTACCGTGTGTGAAATATCGTTGATCGAAATCTGCGCGACCCGCTCTCCCGCACTGAGATTTTCTGCTACTTCGACCTCGATCGTCCCGCTGCCGTCGCCCGAAGATCCGTTCGTTATCGTGATCCAATTTGCGCCCGAAGTCGCCGTCCAAGGAATATTCGCCGTAACAGACAACTCGACCGTCTGGCCGGCTGAAGTCAAAAGCGACTCCGTTGGATCCACTGCAAGCACCTCGTCCATTGCCAACTGCGTAACCGTATGAATGAGTCCGCCAATATTGATCGTACCCACGCGACTCTCGAGACCCGCATTCTCCAACACCCGATAGGAAACCGGTTCGCTACCAGTGCCTTCCCCGTTATTCGGGCTTTGAACCAGCAGCCAACCAACATCCGGAATCGCTTCCCAATCCGAGCTCGACGCGACGAGCACAAGGTTGTCCGTCGAATCGGAAGCTTGAACTTCTCGGCTTAGCGGGGTGATGGATGTAACCGGAAGTTCGGTCGTCTGGCCAGCTGCGACATTGGTGTATCCGGATTCTCCCGACTCGTTGAATGCCTTGACGCGATAGGCGTAAGCGCTCTCTTCGGATACCGATCGATCCAAAAAGCTCGTGATGCTTTTCTCGACTGTTCCGACTGGATTAAACGGTCCTCCCAACGCTCCATCCTGACGTTCGATCACATATCCGTCTTCGACCGCGGAACGGTCGCTCCAGGTGATCTCGATGCGATTATACTTTTCTAAAGAAACGAACAGATTGGCAGGCGCGCTGGGAGCGGAATCGAAAGATTCGATCACCGCCTCATTCGACCAATCCGAAATCTCGCCAGGGCGAGTCGCTCTTACTCGATAAATGTACTCCGTGCTTGGCAACAGACCGGTATCCGTAAATTCGATATTGTCCGCAAAAATCTGGCCGGCCGTTACGTAATCTTTGCCAGCGACCTTTCTCTGAATTTCAAACCCAGTTTCGCTTGAACTCATATCGATCCAATTCAGAATCGCGGAGCTGCTCGATTCCGTCAATGCAGTCAGATCCTCCGGCATTTCCAATGTCACTTCAGGCAACACTGTTAAAATCGCTTCCGCGCTCACGATCGACCCACCCGGATTCGAGGCCTCCACGGAATACGCCACTTGATCCAGACCGAAAGTCACCGGATCGATGGTCAGCACAGGATCGTTAGCGCCGCCAATCGCGACCCCATTCGCCCTCCATTGATAAGACACGTCGATTCCCTCGGCCAGAGCATTGAACGATGCACTCGAGTTTGCGGGAATCGATTTTGAAACCGGCTCCACTGTGAAAACCGGCGGATCGATAATGACTTCTCTACTAAACGCCACCAACGACTTTTCGGAAGTCGAAGCCGAATAGACATGCTCGCCATCGGGACTCGCAAAAATTGTTAACGCGCCATTTAGACCTTCCACTCCTTCATCGGAATTATAGATGCTTTGATCGTAAGTAAGCGTTCCCGCCTCGGAATCGCGTGCGAATACCGTTATGGCGTCGTCGAAAAACGCGGCAATGTAGACAAACTTCCCATCGGAACTCAACGCTATCGAATGCGCACCGTCCAGCCCGTCAACGCCATCGATACCGCTCTGGTGAGCCGCGACATATTCCAGAGCTCCCGTATCATCCCGGTTGAACGTTATCAACGCGTCATCATTCCAAGCCACGACATAGAGCTGGCTTCCGTCCGGACTCGCCAGCGCGGCTCTCGGACCTTGCAGGCCGCTGACCAAATTGTCTTTCGCATCCAATTCTCCATTTTCGATTTTCGAATTGAAAGTCAGCACGCCCGTATCCAGATCCCGGTTATAGACCGATACCGCATCCTCGTCCCATAATGCCACGTAGACGTTTTTCCCATCGGGGCTTACCGTCAAAAAGTGAGGAGCATCGAGGGCGAAAATACCATCCTCACCATTCTTGAGACGGCCCAGAAAACCAACCGCTCCGGTTGAAGGATCTCGGCTGAAAAGCGCCAGAGCGTTGCCGCCCGGCTGCGCAGCAGGTCGTTGGTTTCTTCGCCACCTTGCGCGAGATTGTCCTGCAACTTTTGTGCTTCGCCCAATATGCGTAAGATAGTTGCGTTGGGCAGGCCTGAGTTGCGG
>JAJFLS010000171.1 GCA_021772595.1 Opitutales bacterium | reverse complement strand
CGGCATCTTCGCGTCATGAAAATCTGGATGCTCTTTCAGAATACCATTGAGATGGCCAATCCCCGAACGCGCCTTGAAAAAACCGCTGACCCAGCGTCCGTGATCGATGTTATAGCGCGCCAGATTTAGCTCGCACATAGCCAACGCATACCGCGCCTCCGGGTCGTCCGGATGCGAATCGTAGAATTCTTTCGACTCGGCAATCGCCTCCTTGGACGCCTTCTTGAACGCCTCTGCCAGCGCGTCGTCGCTTCCCTCCGCGTAATCATCTAGCCGAAAGAGCCGCGCGGCTTTCATGCAAATCCCCATCGGCGACTCCGGATAGTCGCGAATCATCGCTTCGATCAGGTCGACCACCTTTGGATCCAGATTGTAGCCCAAGTCCATCACCTGCACTATCTCGGCCCGGGGCACGCCCAGATAACGATCGTCCGCCTGCGCGAATAGCCCGAGGCTGAAAGCGATTCCTGCGATTAGGCCCCTCATGATCGTTCCCCAGGGCGATCGGCTCGTTCCGATTCCTTCTCCATATAGTAGCTTGAAACGTATTCCACCGCTTCTTTATCGCTACCGTCGCAGCATTTTTCACGAAAAAAAAGCTGTCGAATGAATATGGAGAGCCCGGACAGCGCTCCAGGGGCAGTAGGAGCGCCAGACAGGGCTAGTTGAAGAACTGCTTATCGCAATCGGCAAAATTGTTTTCTGGAGCCTCTTCGACCCGCTCGAAATCATCGAAACTCGACTGAGGCGTCGCCTGCTTCCGCTCCGGAGCTTGGGATTTGGCAGCTCTTCTAGCAGAGCCGTTCCCTCCCGCCGGCGACGAATCTCCTCGGATCAACTTCTCGAGACCGTCCACGTGGTTCATCACTACTTGAGCCTGATGGGAAACTTCGATCGTCGCAGTCGAGCATTCTTCCGAAGTCGCCGCATTGCTTTGCGTGACCTTGTCCAATTCCGAAACCGCTGTATTGATCTGATCGATACCCTGTGTCTGCTCCGAGGATGCGGTCATGATCTCGGCTACGAGATGGTCGATCGACTTGACGCTCTCCGTCATGCCTTTCAACGCTTCATCCACCTTTGAGCAAATCTCCACGCCTTGATCGCTCTTCGTGATCGAATCTTGAATTTTATCGGCAGTCTCCTTGGCCGCCTGGGCGCTTCGCTGGGCGAGATTGCGTACTTCATCCGCAACTACGGCGAATCCTTGACCAGCCTCTCCGGCTCGAGCTGCCTCGACTGCCGCGTTCAGCGCCAAGATATTCGTCTGGAACGCGATGTCGTCGATGGTCTTGATGATGATAGCCACGTTGTCGCCTGACTCCTTGATATCGTCCATAGCCTTCGCCATTTCTTCCATCTGCTTCGCGCCAGTTTCGACTTCCTTTCGCGTATTCGATGTCAGCTCATTCGCTCGCTCGGAGTTCTCCCGATTGCGCTGCGTCATGCTGGCGATCTCTTCCAGCGAGCTGCTCGTCTCTTCGAGAGACGACGCCTGCTCGCTCGCCGACTCGGCAAGCGTAACGCCGCTTTTTGAAATCTGGTCGGACGAAGTTGACATGCTCAGCGCGCTTTCTCTCAACGCGTTGATCGAATTTGAGATCGGACGAGTAATCGAACGTGTGATGAAAAATCCCACGACTCCCGCCAGCACTAGACCGACGGCAAGAATGCCCAGCTCGGCACGCTGCAATTGAGCCTTTAGCTGGTTGGCTAGTTCAATATCTCCAGCAAGGAGCTGTTTCTGATTCTCGGCCATCGCGTCGAGCTGTTCCTTGATCGCGAACGCCGTTGGGGCCGCTTTCGTTCCCAGCCAGTAGTTAGCCAAATTCCAATCTTCCCCAGCACGCGAATCGAACATCTCCTGGGGCACAGGATCGAAAAGATTCCGGGCATTGCTGAAGGCGGTGAACGCTGCTTTCTGCTCCGTCGTCAGCAGATGGGAGTTCTCTCGCAGATCGCCAAAGCGCCTCGTGTTCTTCGCCCAAAATCCGTCGAACTTCTCTCTGAACACCTGATCTCCTGAAAGGAGGAAGGCCCGAATGTTCGCCAGCGCCAGCCCAGTGGTGCCTCGCACGTCGGCCATCATTCCTAGAAGCTCTTTCCGTTCTTCAGTCCCGGCTTCCTTGAATTCTAGGTCGATGATCTCGGTGATTTTCGACGCCATTATTCCCGCTTGCGGCGCGGCGTCTTCGAAGAGGGTCTTGATCGAAGGAACGTTCTCAATCGTTTGGGCGATGTCTTCGATCTCTTTCTGGTAGGCTTCGAATTCGTCCAGCTTTGCCCGGATGACTTCGAGTCGGTCCAGGTTTTGCGGATTCGTCCAATTCTTTGAAAACGCGTCCAGCTTCTCCAAAGCCGGTCCAATCTCATCGTTCCAGGCGACGGCGCGCTCGTCTTTGAACTTGTCTTTCCCCAGCAGCATCCAGCCGCGCAGGGCCGCGAGCGAGTGGTTGACCCCGTTCAGCATCGAAAGGCTCGATTGGGAAGTGGGCATTCTCAGCTCCATTACACGATCGGTGACTGCCGTTGCGCGTTTCGTTTGGACGATTGTCATTCCGATTCCAACCGCGAGGATCAACGCCATTGCGCCGAATCCGAGATACAGTTTGGTTCCGAGTTTCAGGTTTTTTAAGTTCATGTGAGAGATTTTGTTCTTTAGAGTATGGGATCAGGATCTGCAGCTCGCAGCCTTTTCGTAGGGTATTATAAGACTTATAAACGTGCAGGTAGAACGAACCTTAAGACAAATGATGACAAAACTGTCATTATTCATCGGAATTTGATCTCAATCAGCTTCTGGAAACGCCCTCTGGGATTTCCACTAGCCTTCCGCGGTCGCGCCGCTCGTCCCCCAGCCGCGCTCTATTTCCTCGGGCTGGACCGAACCAAGGCCACTCGAAAGCCAATATTGCTGGCGGTTTCGTGAGGGGCGTACCAGTTCCGGTTGGCCGTCCGACAAGCGTACACGAGACTGCTCCAGCTCCCGCCGCGAACGGCTCGGACCCCCTCGCCTTCGTCGCCTTTCAGATCCGAAATCACTCGCATCGAAAAAGCGTCGTCTCGATCGAAACACCACTCCCAGACGTTTCCATGCATGTCGTGGAACCCCCAAATGTTTGGTCTCTTTTCTCCCGATGTATGCGTTCGGTTGTCACTGTTTCCTGAATACCATCCGAATTGCCCAAACTCGCGCTCGTTGTCGCCGAACCCGTAAACCGTCGCATTTCCAGCCCGGCAGGCATGGGTCCACTCCGACTCCTTCGGCAGACGGAATTCAAATGGCTCTTCGAGATCCTCCGGAATCAGCTGGGTCAGCTCCTCGCAAAATTCTTGAGCGTCTTGCCAGGAAACCTGCTCGACCGGCAAGTCCAAATCCCCCGTCGCGAAGTGGCTCGGATTCGATCCCATGATCGCTTCATACTGTCGCTGAGTGACCGGATCTTTCCCCAGCCAAAACCCTTCCTCAATCTCGATCAGCACGGGCGTGTCTCGATTCCCTATATTGAACGACCCCGGCTCCACCCAGAGCATTTCCAAAAACACGCCCTCGTCGATCTCGAATGAAACCGGTAGTCCCTCGGTCGGCATATCCGGAGCGGCGCCCTCCGTATTGGCTTGATCGAATTTCGCCCCGTCCAGTCGGCAATGAGTGAAATTGACGTCCCTCAAATCCGCGTTCTCGAAATTCGCGTTACGCAAGTCCGCCCCTTCAATAATGGCGCCTTTCAGGTCCGCGGCTTCGAAACCGAAAGTCGCCAGCTTCAAGTCGCGCAGGATCAGCTTCTTCTCCCGATGTTCCTCGCTCTCGCTCCGGCCCTTGACGATGTAGTCGATCATTCTGTTCGGCGCGAACTTCGGAACGACGATCTCCTCCTCGCCGCTCGAATCCAGCACGCTCTGCGCCGCGAAAAACTCCAAAATCGTCGGGTGCGAAAATCGATACGAGCGCCGACCGTCTTCCCCCTGGCATTGAAGTAGCAGTGAGTCCGGCGAAAAGGTCACGGACTGAAGCTGAACGTTCTCCTCATCCGATTGTATCCAGTTCAGCACGCGCTCTTCGGGCGCGGCATGAATCCCTTCCTCGGCCATCGCGATCGCGATGCGTTTCGCCGCGTCGTAAAGCGACTCGATCGACACATTCACCAATTCGCGATGCTCGTGCGCTTCGTTCTCCCTGATGAGCCATTGAATAGTTACCGCCTCCAATAGGCTATATTCCTCGGTAACGGGTTCGTCATGATTCAGCAAGAATCCGATCATCGACAGAATTTGCGGGCGATACTTGAGATTCCCCATCGTCGCCACGCGTTCGAAGGCGGCCTCGCGCTCGCTATGTTTAACGATTTTCTGCCGCCATTGTTTCGGATATCGTTTATCCAGATACGCCTCGACCTGTTCATCGTCGAAACCCAACAGAACCATCATCGGACAATCGAAGTCTCCGACTCTTCCGGACTTGTCGCCCTCGTCTTGGCTGCTCACGTTCTGGAAAAAGTACCGGTTGTGGCACGAGACGAATACCCGCCAAAATCCTTGGCTCGCCGCCAGAACATCCAATAGCCGCTGGCGCTCGCCGTTCGCCGAAGTCGGGTCCTCGTCCAAAGCGTCCAGCAAAAGCGCCGTCTTAGACGGATCCGAAATCTCCGCTATCCGATCCAGAGCGTCCTCGCCGAGCTTTATCAGTTCACACCGGTAATCCGCAGGTCGATACTCCAACGCCTCTGCCGCTTTCAGAACCATCAGTAGGGAAGTCTTACCCATTCCCGAATCTCCCAGAATCAGCATTTGATTTCCGCCCTTAATGGAGGGATCCACCCCGTCTCCCATGAACAGATTGATCGCATCAAAAGCGCCGCAAGAGGTCTTCCCCGTATTGCCGACGTGATCTTGATAACGGCAGTTCGGCTCCAGGTAGCATTCCAGCAAAGCCTTTGGATCGCCAAAACAATCGCTCATCTCTCCCGCCCAATCCGCATCGTTTTTCTGCGCCTTGCGGAAAGCCTCCCCCAGCGGCTTCAGCCATTCATCAGAAATATACGTGTCAGCCATGCCTTGTCAGTTGGATCGATCTAGTATGTCCAGCGGTGCCTAGAAATATCATGCCCCCAATACTGCCACACAAGTAATCGGCATTTCCAGCCTTTCCATAACGCGATTTCGATTCCCCCGTACCTTCACTTAGGGGAGTTACTAATAGATGGAAATGGTAGGGCTCGACTGCCAGGCAGGCCACATCGGTTGAGTCATGCTCGGGCAACGCGGCCCGCCTGGCAGTCGGGTCCTACCGAAAAAAGTCGCATCGAAACCGACTATGGACTACAAATGTAGTTGACCGCGGTCTTGGAAAGCGGCATTCCCTATACATGGGAGGGAAACAACCTTGTGTGAGTGGAGACTTATCAACGCGCTCCTTGATCCTTTTGGGATCAAGGATGCTCTTTTTATGGACGCTGTGCAGCGCAGCGTGCCTTCAAGCAGACGTTGCTTCATGGCGAAACGGCGGCAACGGCGAGTATCCGTCAAGCCAACCGCCGCTGGATTGGGAGAACAATATCCTGTGGAAAGTCCCCCTGGAAAGCTGGAGCAACGCCTGCCCTATCCTCGTCGGAGATCGACTCTATTTCTGCCAAGAGCCCGCGACGCTCATCTGCGTGGATAGCCGAACAGGCGAAACACTCTGGTCGCGCTCCAATGAACTAATGGACGTCTTGAACTTCACCGACGAGCAAAAGGCCCAAGCTCTGGAGCTGAAAAATCGCGACGCTGAAATCGGCCAGGAGATCAATCGAGCCTCCAACAACGAACGCCGACTCCGTAGACAGTCAAACCGCGATCCTGAAAACGAGACGCTCAAGGCAAGTGCAGAAGCCGCTCAAGCCGAAATTGAATCGCTCGTCGCCCAACGCCAAGAGCTCTCCGACGACTCGAAGCTCGGAGCAATCGCCTACATCCCCACCCACAACACAAACGGCTACTCCTCCTTCACTCCCGTTTCCGACGGCGAGAAAATCTTCGCGGCCTTCGGGCAAGGCGTCCTCGTCGCCTACGATCTCGACGGAAACCGGCTCTGGAGCCAACGCAGAGAACGCCCCAACGACGCGAACGGCGATTACGGCTACGGAGGATCGACCTCGCCAATCCTCGTCGACGGCAAACTGATCGTCCGCTTCTCCGACTACGCAGCGTTCGACCCGGAAACCGGCGAAGAGATTTGGACGACTCCCAGCGAACCCGTTTACGGGACCTCCATTCCGTTCAAAGTCGAAGGACAAACGTTCCTCTTCACCCCTCGAGGAGAGATCATCCGCGTGCGCGACGGAAACATGCTCTACACCGGGCTAGTCGCGCTTCACCCGAAACATCCCTGGTCCACCTTCAATTCCCCCGTCATCGAAAACGGCATCATCTACACAGTACGCGGATTTCAATACGAAACCACCGATGGTCACGCCTACGCGTTTCGAATTCCCCAGGATCTGGATACACTCCACGCTACCGGCCTCCAGCAAATCTGGCACAAGATCGTCCACGAAACGCGCTACTACTCATCGCCCATCATTCATGAAGGCCTCCTGTACGCCATCGCCCAAGATTACACACTCTCGGTTTTCGAAGCCGCCACCGGCGCAACCGTATACGAACATAAAGTCGAAGGCCTCAGAGGCCACGCCTATCCGAGCATCAGCCTTGCAGGCAACACCCTATTCTTCGCCTCCGACCAGGGAACCCTAGTCGCCATGCAACCAGGCCGCGAATACAAAGAACTCGCTCGAAGCCAATTCGACCCCTTCCGCAGCACCCCCATCTTCGAAGACAACACCGTCTATCTCCGAACCTACGAACATCTCCAAGCAATCAGCGACAGCTGAAGGTGACCTAAAAAGTGATCTTGGCCGCTAAAAGGCCCAATATACGCAAAGTTTTTGCAGGTTAGAAAGCATATCTCATCGCCCCGAGAAATTTATTGGGCTCATTCTTAATTTGAAAATGATAACTTCAATCGCTTCAATGATCTCCCGTAATTCCTTTTGTGGGACTGCATGATGATAATAGGTTTTCGGGTCTTCGTCATCGTGAGAATTTGTCTGCTGGATAAGCACAATCTCGTAACGAGAATCCAGACATGTAAGCAACGCAGCCTCTGTCGATCCTCCGGGACCAAAGCCCATGGGGAACTGTAGAATCGAACGAGCATCCGAAGCTAGAAATGCCCCAATCGCGGGGATTCCATCTCGGCTTGGGGTCGCATGCTCGGTGATCCACTTCTCGAGCCCTACGCGTTTTTCTGTTTGAAATTCACCGACCGGAAAAACTCCTATCATTATCGTCACTGATGTGCTTTCAGCGTCCGAATACGAGTAACCAACGAGTGGAACTCCATCTTCGGGTTTGCGTGCCAACTCTTCCTTACTGTAGACGCGAACCGACAATGACACAGGCGAGTTAAAATCTAGCAGAGCGGCAATCCGATCAGAAGGAGGCGGTGTGAACGCTGAATCGCTTGCTAAAACCGAGTCCAGCAGAGTCCAGGATAGAAGTATGGTATAAATAGATCGCATCATTTGTTAGTTCTGCCTAAACGCTCGCCTCAAATCATTGGGTCAATCAACTCGCATTTAATGCGGCAACGCATACTTCCGTATTCCCGAAATCATTGTTCGGGCAGATTGGACTAATCCAGCGGGCAGTCTGCACAATACTCTCGCCTTCCGCAAGGTTCACAGTAATCACCAAGCCAAACTCGATCGAATTGATCCATGACGCCATTAACCATCAGCGAATCATCGGTAAGAATTCCCGATTCAAAATTCCTCCGAGTTTCACTCTTGGCGCCCATTCCCGCACCTGTCAAATTCGCGCTTCCCGTAAATGCTTTCTTCCCGTCAACGATCACACATTTAAAGTGAACTCTTGGGCAAAGCATACGCTCTAAACCGTGAATCAAACTGGGGAATCTATCGAAGTCTCTTCTGAAGTTCGGGCCTGGTTCTTTGGCGTGTATTAAACGAATTGAGATTCCATTCTCTATCATATCGGATAGAATTTCGAGGAACGGAACCATTCTATTTCCCTTTTTAACATGCATATCCTTAATGTCCGCGGTGGCAATCCAGAGATAGCTGTTTGCTTCAACAACCATTTCCTGCACAACGCGGTCATAGATTGCTTTGTCAGTTATAAATTCAGTCGCCATTGAAGCTGTTTTATTTTCGCTAAACACCAAGGTGATTGGCGAGATTGAAAATTCAGAATGTTGAAAACGCCTCGCTACGGAGAGACCTTATATTGCTTCATCGCAAACCAAATGTCTTAACCCATCCGTGGATATCCGTGCAATCGTGGGCAAAAAAAACTCTATCTGCGATTATCTGGACAATCTGCGGGCAAAATACACTGACTCATCCCAAACCTAAGAATCAAAATCCCGCTGCAGATCCGCGATGGCCGGGACATTGCGTCGATAACCTAGATACGACCAGAACGCTGCGTTCGCTACTATCGCTACCACAAGTACCGAGAGATTCAATACAGGAGCCGCGACACCCAAATGCTTCATTGACGGGATAATCGAAACGATCGCCGCGCAGAGCCCTACACCCATTCCCCATCCCACCAGCGTACGCAATTCCGAGAAAACGATCTTGCGCCGGATAACCGTCGGAATGCCAATCGCGTCGAGCAGCGCAAATTCGTGCCGCCGCTCCGAGAGATTCCGAGCCACCACGACCCCGAGACCCGCACTGCCCAAAATCACACCCAATCCGCCCAGCACGTGAAAAATCGCTATATAAGTATTCTCGACTTCGTGAAACGATTGCAGCCGATCCGAAGATAACTCCACTTGCCCGCCCCAAGGGCCGAGCGCAAACTCGATGTCCGCTCTCTTCGCCGAAATCTCCTCGCTCCACGAGTCGACCAAGAAAAGGCGATACCCCTCGTGCTGCGGAAATTTTTTCAGAAACGCTGCCTCGTCGATCAACAAGCTCCCCTGAAACACCGTGTCGCTAATCGCGCCGATCAGCTCAACCTCGAACAGCTGTCCCCTTGAATCCAAATACTCGAGACGATCGCCCAGCTTCTTTTTCAAGGCCCATTGCAAAGTCGCGCTATCGACGATCGCCGGAATCGCTCCGGATGCGTCACTCTGCTTCAGCAAGTCCCAACCCTTCGACACATCCAGCCCGTTCTTGATCGAGTGGAACGTAAACGCCCCGCGCTGCGAAAGCTCGCCGCTCTCGACCGCTAGCAATCGAGGATTCTCCGTATAGTTAAGATTGAAGCAACTCGCATCGTCGCCCTGCCCGATCCGAATCGGCAAAACCGAATTCCCGCCATCCACTTCAAACACATTCTCATCGCCGGAAATATCGTTGAGGTCGCTCAACGGAATCGATGTCTCCGCCCAGTAGGTAAACCCGCCGTACCCATTTTTTAGATCATTTCCACTCGTATCGCGTTCCTTGCGAAACGCCGCGACCGACACCACCAGGAACACGCCGCATGCGAGCGTGCCCACCACCGTCAAACTCCGCAACGGTCGCCGCCCATTATTCAATCGTCCCACCAGAGCCGGATTCATTACGCAACTGTTCAGCGCTCTCGCATGGAGGAATCGAAAAGAGCAAACGCCTAAACCTCCGACCAGCCAGCAAAATCCCACTAGAAAATATCCTATTTGAATCGGCAATTTCCCGAAAAGCGAAAGCCCCAGCAAGGCCACACCACCCGCAAGTCCAGCGCTCCCGATCAGGCGTGACCAGCGGCTTTTTTCTCCTCTCGCTCCGCTCCCCTCCTCCGAACCTTGTTGCAGACGGAAGCTCGCTTGGACTTTGCTCTGTTTCCGCAAGACCATCCAAATCGCTCCCAACGCCAACACGACATTCGCCAGCACACCAATCAGAATCGTCGGTACGCTCCAATGAAATCCGAACAAGGCATCAACCGAGTCCTCGCTCCAAATCGTTTCGAGAAAACGCAGAATCCCTACCGTGTATCCAATCGCCAATGGCACTGCGATGACACTACCCAAAGTCACTAGAATCAGCGACTCCGCAAAGCGCCACCTATAAATCCGCTTCTCCGCGATCCCTAAAGAAGAAAGCAGAGCGTTCTCTCGATTTACCTGCTGCATCGAAAAACTGAACAGCATCCCGATCAAACTCAGTGCAGCGACGATCAGGAAAAAGCTCATGCTGATAAACAGTCCGCCAATATCCACCGGCGAATTCGCGGACTTCAGCGCGCTGTCCCGAAAAGACATCGTCTGAATCCCCACAATCGCCGGATGCAGAATCGATTTCAGCTCCGCTTCCAGGGCATCCGCATTCATCGCCTCCTCCGGCGCACGCAGAGCGGTGAACTTCCCCCAACGATTCGCCCAGTTCGACTCACCCGCTTTAAGCGATATAAACGCTTTCGGCGCCCCGTGATAGTCGTCCCAGTAATCTTCGTCCTTGTCGCGAATTCGAGTCAAATCCAAGGGCATCCCCGGCTCCCAATCGCTCGAATTATCCGCATCCGAAACTCCCGGGAAATCTGGCATCCAAAGCGAATCCGCCACCAATCCCTCAAGCGGCGCCACCGCTCGAACCGTAAAAGCGCTCGTCCGCTCGACCAGCTCGTTCGACTCATCCACTACGTAATACGCTATATTCAAAGCATCGCCCGCCCCCACTCCTAGATCATCCGCGAGCCACTGAGTAACCACCGCCTCGTTTCCGCCAAGATCGCCTTCCAGAAACGGCGCCAATCGCGAATCCACGGCAGTAACCATCGAATACGGCGTTTCCCGGCCATTGCCGCTGAGCGTATTCGCTAGATACGTGCTCACCGGCTCCGCTCGGGCGATGCGTCCTTGGATCGCCGATACAAGCGCATCGTCAAGAAACACGCGCTCGCTGCGAAGCTCTGTCGCATTCGCCAATGGAACATCCACGAGGGACAAGCCGTAGTCAGCCAAAGTCATTAACGGAGCCACCGCATCCATAAGTTCGAAGGGATCTTGCCTTTCGGCTAACTCCGTCCGCGGCTTCATCAAAATCAGGTTCGCTCTATCCGGATAATCGATCTGTTCCTGTATCCAGGAAATCGATGCGAATATAGTGAACGGCGCGATCTGGTTCGCCTGCAAGCTGAACCGCCCGTATTGGTCGTCGCTCACTACAGCCGACACAGTGGCTCGAATTCCGATCACATTGTCCTTACTTCCCGAAAGCGGCGCATCCCGAGACAGCAGTCCCGGCTTTTCAACGCGAAAGACAAATGAATCGCCCGGCTCTAGCACAAGTCGCTCCGCGAGCCGCCTATTGATCGCGACAGAGCCCCGCTTCTCGTCCAAGCGAAAATCTCCCGCCGATGGAGCGAACTCCCAGAATCGATCGTCCACCCCCAATGCCTGCACTTGTGGGGCGAGCAATTTCAGTTCGGAACGCGAGGCGCTTCCGCGAAGAATCAAGACGGGAGCCGCATCGATCTCCAAACCCTCCTCGATCGCATCCGCCAAACCCTCGCCAACAAACCGATCTCCCGCCGATAGCACATGCTCCGCCTGTCCCGCTCGCAAGCTGGCCAGCCGCTTCAAGGCGCTATTCACCGAATCGCCCGCGAACAATGCCCCCAGCAAAACCGTCGCGCCCACAATCGTCCCAGCCACAACGCCCAAATGGGAATTGCGGTAATGCCACAAACTGCGTGCTAGAAATCTTAGCTGCATACTAAACAAGGTAGCGGCCGATCTCCGAGCCGCCACCCATTTCAGATATGGCCGCTCGGAAATCGGCCGCTAGCTGTATCCGTTCTTTTGTAATCATCCCGACCTCCTCACAAGATTCCCTAGCTCCAGCGCATACACCGTACCCATTCGATCCGCGAGGGCTGCGTTGTGCGTAACGGTGACCAGCGTTACATCATGATGCGTGTTCAGCTCTGAAAATAAATCGGCGACTTGCTCGCCCATCGCAGGATCCAGGGAACCAGTCGGCTCGTCCGCCAATATCAATCCTGGCTGGTTCACCAGCGACCGCGCCACCGCCACGCGCAGACGCTCGCCACCAGAAAGCTGATACGGCATGTGGTCCACTCTCTCGCTCAATCCCAGATCTTTTAGCAGAGACGCGGCTCGCTCTCGCGTCGCATCCTCGGACTCTTCCCATCCTCCTGCCAACCGGGGCATCAACACGTTTTCCAAGACCGTGCACTGCGGCAAAAGAAAGTGCTGCTGAAAGACGAATCCGAGCGAGCGATTGCGGAAGCGAGATCGCTCTTCCGCGTCCATCGCTCCCACGTCTTGACCGTTGATCGATACTGACCCGCTAGTGGGCACATCCAATGTACCCAAAATGTTGAGCAAGGTCGTCTTGCCGCATCCCGATGGGCCGACGATCGCGACCGATTCGCCTTTCTCCACCGACAAGTCCAAGTTCTCCAATACGGTGATCGCTTCTCCCGGGCCGGGATATTCTTTACTGAGATTCTGAACGTTTAGCATTTTCAAAAGGGGCTGAATTCAAAGCTGGCGCTACTTCCTCATGTATTCGACTCTTTTAAAACCGAATTTCTCGTAGAGTCCGTGGGCGTCTTTCGTCCCAAGCGTTTGTCCGCTATCCGGGACTTCTGGATGATCCTGAATGAAACTCATGATCGCTTTTCCGATTCCCCTAGAACGATATTCCGGATCGACAATAAGGTCGCCAATCCACGCGAACACCGCTTTGTCGGTAAGCACTCTCCCAAAGGCGACCTGAGCAGCGCCATCGAAAACAGAAATGCAGATCGAATTATCGATTACGCTATTCATCTCATCCATCGAGCGCTCGCTGGCCCAATAAGTATCCTTGAGAAGCCGGTAAACGGTATCACGGTCGATCTCCGAGCGATCATCGGTTATCCGAAAGTTAAGATGCATCCGCTCCATAATTCCTTCCTCAATCACAAAATGGTTCGATTCGATCTCCGATTAACCGCCCATCAAACGGTAGACACGATAGGTGATCGCGTACCAGACCAATGGTCGCGTCTACAGAAGTACTATTCCCTTTGCCGCTGATCATTCTTATCCGCTACTCTATCGAACGACATTCCATCGCTTCGCTTTCATTTCGAAGCTCGGAAGAACGCCGGGCACTACGACTTTGACCGGTATCCGTAAGCTGAACACTTCCCTCAATCGCTTCTCGAATTCGAGCGACAAAATTCCGTCATCGACATGGGACACATTCTCAACGGTCATCGACGCCTGAACCATAGAGCCAGTCATGTCGACGACCACCTGATATTCACCGACTCCACCAAACCCGCGCACAACCGCGTCGATCGCGCTCGGATAGAGATTTACTCCGCGCACCACCACCATATCATCCGCGCGGCCGAGAATCCCTCCTTGCAATGCGAACGCGCTTGGATCGTCTCCAGGCACCGCAACCGGCTTCACTAAGTCTCCTGTGCGATAGCGAAGCAAAGGACTGCCCGCTCTACCCAAAGTCGTCAAAATGAGTTCCCCGATCTCGCCATCATCGACAGTATCGCCGGTTTCCGGATGGATCACCTCGCAAAAATACGCTTCGTGGACTATCTTCAAAAGTTGCGGGTCCTCGAGATCCGAATACGTTACTGGTCCGGTCTCCGTCATTCCGTGATGATCGAAAACCCGAGCGTTCCCCCAGCCCGACTCTATCCGCTCGCGAACCTCAGGAATACTCCCGCCCGGCTCGCCTCCGACGATGATCCGGCGAATCGAGCTAGACGACAAATCGATACCCTCCTTTTGCGCGACCTGGATCAAGTGGAGCGCGTACGTGGGTGTGCAGCATAGCCAGCCGGGCTTATGACGAAAGATCATTTTCAGCCGCTCAATACTATTTTGGCCTCCGGCCGGAATGCAGCGAATCCCCATCTGAGCCGCCGCCTCGAACGCGACCCAGAACCCGAGAAACGGGCCAAACGAAAACGGAAAAATCGCAGAGTCCCCTGCTTTCGCGCCACACTCGCGCCAAACGACTTTCCAACTATCCAGAATCCATTGCCACCCTTCGGGGGTATCCAGCCAGGCCATCGGCTTTCCCGATGTGCCGCTGGTTTGATGAAGCCGCGTGTATTTATCAATCGGGTACGACAGATTGCTTCCGTAAGGTGGATGATTCGCATGATCTTCGGCAAGCTCCTTCTTAGTCGTGTAGGGCATTTTCGCCGAAAAGGACTCGAGACTTTCGAAGCCCGACTCCCCTCCACACTCCTTGAGCTTCGCCGCGTAGAACGCGTTACCCGGCGCGATCTCGACCACTAGTTCGTTTAGCGCAGCTAGCTGCTTTTCCCTTAATCCCATTTAGATCAAGTCGTCGTTTCCGAAACTGCTGCGGGAGGAGGTCCTTTCGTGTGCCCCGGGGCCGGTTTGTACATGGTCACCAAACACCCTCCAAGAGCTGCCAATACAATGCCCATGAAAAACTGCCATGGCACCGCTGAGATGCCTCCCTTTGGCGGATGCAGATTCATCGAGACGATCGCATTCACGACCGGCGCGCCCGCGAATACGATAGACATGACCGCGGCAGGAGTCCCCTTCGCGCCGAACGCCAGCAAGATGCAAAACGCTCCGAGCGCCCCGAGCAGACCCGCGACAAAGGAAAGCGAAATTCCTTTCGTCGGAAACTTAAAGGACGCTCCCTGGAATTTGAGAAGTATCAAAGGTACAATGACCGCAATCACAAGATAAGCCACACCGACAAATAGGAACGCCTTGTAGCGCCCCGCCTCCGGGTCCTTCATCGCGATTTGGCCTGTATGCAAAAAGATGCCATACAGCCCAAAGAATAATGCCGTCATTAAAGAATAGATGAGCCAGTTCATAATTGGAATATTATAGGATTTATAAAATTAAATTTGCCCGCAGATTACTCAGATAATCGCAGATGAAGATAGTAATACGATTCGATAATGAATTTCGATATCTGCAGTTGATCTGCGCAATCTGCGGGCAATAGACATAGCCAAGTAATCCATTTCTCCCTATTGTCCTTCCTTCGCGGTTTCTAGTTTTTCTCGGAGCAGAGCGGGAATTCCGATCGATTCGATTGTCCCAGTCTCGCGGTCAAGCCGCACGCAGGCCGTCGCCATTCGTCCGGTTGCTACAACGGCAGCATCATCGCTCTCCCCTAATAGAAACGTATAAACATACCGTACCGAGCGGCGGCGGATCTCCTCAATCGTCAGCCGTATAGTTAGCGTGTCCTCGAATCGAACGGGCTTGAAAAAGTCGCAAGAAGCCTGCACGCGAGGCCAGCCAACCGTCTCGCCATCCACTGTTTCATGGACTCCGTGGCCGAGCGATCGAAAGAACGCGTGCTCGGTCGCCTCCATAAAGCGATAGAAATTGGAAAAGTGCATGATGCCCGCCATGTCGGTCTCGACAAACTCGACGCGCCGCTGGGATTCGAAGCAATAGGGCTGCGGCTCGATCTCGCTCATTTTTCCGATTCGGATTGTACCAGGGATTCCATGACAGCGATAAACGTATCTCTCATTGCGTCCATACTGTAGTGCTTCTCCACTCCGAGTCGACCCTGTTCTCCCAGCATTTTCAAACGCGATGGTGACTGCAGCAAATCCCTCCACGCTTCGGCGAGCGAGGCCGGACTGTCCATGTCAACACAGACGCCTCCGCCGGTCGCCTCGACCATCTCCGGAAAGGCAGACATGTTAGGCTGAACCACTGGCACCGAGGCGGCCATTGCCTCAATCACATAAAGTCCGAACGCTTCCTTGTAGCCGACCGGAACGGAAAACAGCGACAATCCGCTCAGAAATTCGAGCTTCTCCTCCCGAGAAATATTCGGTCGCCATTCCACCGAATCCGCGAGCCCTGCAGATGACAACTTATCTTTAAGCGACTTTAAAAGCGGCTCATCGCCTTGTGTCACAGCGCCGGCGATCTTGAGCAGACAGGAGGAGTCGCCGAGCGTGTTCCGCAAGTGGATAAACGCGTCCACTAGAAGCGGCAGCCCCTTCATTTCGCACATTCGCGCGAGGAATCCGATAACCGGCGGATCCGGATGCTTCTTCTCCTCGTAGCCGTCCAAATTGATTCCATTGTACTGAACCTCGATTCGCCCTTCCGGCAAACCCATCCGCTTTTCCATCATCTGCGCGTAGAAACGGCTTGGAGCCAGCAATCGGTCCGCGTCTTCGCACTTCTCTTTCATCAGCTCCCAGCATCGTTCGCGATACTCGTCGGGCAAACTATCTAAAAACGAATCCTCTCCCTGAAAGCAGCAAATCACTGGAATATCCCACTGCTTCTTTATCTCCCGAGCGAACCCCGCTTGCAGCGTCGTAGACAAGCACAGGATATCTGGACGGCCATGATCATTGATCCATGAATACAATTTCTCCAGTTCCTTCTCGAAGACTTCGCCGTCCAGCTGAAGCATTTCGAGAGTCATCGATCCATGATCTCGAGCCGAAGTCATGTGACTGCGTTTCGCCACGGACCGCAACAGATCGGGCTTGTTCAAAAGCTGATCCATCCAGCGCGGCGAATGCCGGAACATCGAGAATTTGTGCTGCAGGAAAATGTTGATGCCCCCGAAGAAGATCGGTGTCTCGCTCCCCAAGCCCTTCGCGCTCTCGTCGAGCTTCAACGGCAGATACATCGGAAGCAGCTCCGCATCGTGACCCGCCTTGATCAACGCGTTGGCCAGAGCATTGTCGCGCATGCACGCGCCGCAATAATAGCTCCCAGTCCCCGGCGTTAAAAAGGTGATCTTCATTCGGTCATTTTGTGGTAGGGCTGCCTATCCTTAGGCAGTCGCAACAGTGCGCTTTTCTCGGCTGCTTAAGGATAAGCAGCCCTATCATCGAGAAACGCTGTAATATCAAATTCATGCACTCGATTTCGCGGCGGTTCGGCCGTAAGGAAGCGCTTCCGGCAGCGACGCAAGTCCTCCAATTGCCTCCATCAGCGGCCCGTAGTCCTTGTCGACGAGATCGCCGATCAGGCAATCCGTGAGCGTGCCGCGTAAATCGCCATGCTTGCGGACGAGCTTGCCGAAACTGAAGCCCTCGTCGTAAAAAGCGTACACCAAACTACGCATCGTCTCCATTGATTGGCAAAGCCGTTCGCCGTAATCGCTAAATGCCACTGAGGATGTATCCGATTTCTGGAGAGCCGAATCGATGGCGTCCGCCGCCATTTCTCCGCTTTTCAACGCCAAGAAAACACCCGACGAAAACACCGGATCTAGAAACGCGAACGCATCGCCGACCAACACGATTCCGTCCGCCGCGCAATGCTCGGATCGATAGGAATACTCGCCCGTGACCCAATACTCCCCGAACTGCTCGCCGCAGGACAGATGATCTTTGATCCAGGCGTTGTTCTCAATCTCACGCTCGAAAATCGACTTCGGATCGCGCGTGTCCTTATATAGATAGTCGCGCTCGGCAACGATGCCCGAACTCACGATATCGTCCTTCATCGGTATATTCCAAAACCAGCCGCGATCGTCCAAGTAAGCCACCGTCGTCGCCCCTTCGTCCAAGTCCGGGTCGCGCTTGGCTCCTTTATACAACGTCCAAATCGCAATTTTTTTCAGCTTCGGATCCCGTTTTCGCCAGCGCCGTTTCGTCTGGAAAAGAGAATCGCGACCAGATGCGTCCACGGTTATCGGGGCTCGCAGTTCGTAGCTTTCCCCGTCCTTGCCCTTGGCAGTCACACCCACGACCGTGTCGCCCTCGTAGAGGAAATCGACGACCTGCGTTTCCTCGCGGACCTCGGCTCCTTTTTCGCGAGCGTTGTCGAGCAGGATTTCGTCGAACTCTGACCGTTTCACCTGCCACGTCGTCGCGGCTGGGTGGTCCAAGTGCTGGAAGAAATAGAACGGCGCCGACATCCGCCCGTCCTTTGTGACGAATTGGACGCTGTGCTTGTTCGTATAGGCGCGTTCGTTCAGTTTATCGATCACACCGAGACGTTCGAACGTGAAGTAGCAAAACGGCATCAGCGACTCGCCCACATGGTAGCGCGGGAATTTCTCCTTCTCAAGAATCACGACCTTCCGTCCCTTCTCAGCTAAAAGCGTCCCCACCGTCGCGCCCGCCGGACCGCCGCCCACAATTATCGCATCGTATTCACTCATTGTTGAATCAATCTATCTCTTAATATTATTTCGCCCACGAATTGCTCGAATTTGCACGAATCACAACACATCATGAATTATGATATGTAGAATTAATTTTCTCATTCGTGAAAATTCGCGCGATTGCTTCGCCATCTTTGTTAGCACTTCGTCGTGGACAGTTCTTCTAAACCCTCGGCAGTATCTCTATTATCGAAGCGAGCACTTTCTCTTCGTCGCTGAATAGCTGATTATATCTTCCATACAATTCCGTACCCTCGCTACAGTCGAAACTCTCCCTACAAATTCGCGGGGCGGCAATAGAGAAAAAGCCACTGGGCCTACTATGGTAGGGATGCTCCATTTTGTTTAATATACTTCCCAACGGCTCCGATCCCTCGATGATCGCAGCCTGCTCAGCCTCTCGATAGTTGTCTAGCTCGATGTCGATCGCACCATATTCCACCGGAACCTGATTCTCTTTCGCATAGAGGATCACTTCGCGCGCGTATTCATCATCCTCATGCACAACATTTAAGACTTCGAGACTGATTGCCGAGCCGTGATACTTCGCGAGCGTCGAGGTCATGTCCCGGTCGTGAACCAGCAGCTCTTTGTATGGCGGCGGCACGGCTTCACTATCGATCCAATTAAATGCCTTCGGCCCGATGCCGCGCTCACCCATTATGCGTTCTAGAAATTCAGAAATTCGGTACACAGGAATTTTCAGTTTCGCTTTCAGTCTTTTATACAATTCGCGAAGTCACGTGCTCCGGCAGAAAGAATTTAAAGAGGAGATTATCCACGCAGAGCAATCCGCGACGATGCAACCGAATGCTGTCGCTGTCGTATTCAAGAAACCCCTCTTCCGCGAGCTCCTTGAGTTCGTCCGCGTATCGAGCGACCAAATCCACTGAGAACTTTTCCTTGAAGTAATCGATCGCCACGCGGCCGAGTTTCATCTGCAAAAGAAACTCGCGAATCATCCGCTCCTCGACCGAGGTCTTCAGGGCGCGGTGAATGGGTAACTCACCCTTCTCAATCGCCTCGGTATACTGGGCGATCTCGTTCACATTCTGATAATGTACGCCCGCGATGTGCGAAATCGAAGCGACCCCCAGGCCGAGCAAATCCGCGCCTGTCCAAAGCTCGTCGCGATAGATGAACTTCGTCTTGTCCGGATTCAACACCGCCGTGTAACCGCTAGTAATCGTGTAGCCCGCGCTCTCCAACGCCTCGAACGCCTCGCGAACCCAACGCCGCTTGACCTGCCAGTCCGCGACCGGAGCGGTCAAGGCCCCGCTCAATTTCATCTCCTTGTAGATCGTCGTGTTGTACGGGATCTCCATCTGGTAGATGGTCACGCAATCGGGGCGCATCTTCAGCGTTTCCTCGATATTGCGCTGCCAATTCTCCTCCGTCTCGTCGAGCATGCCCGCGATCAGGTCGATATTGATTTGATCGAAACCTTCCTTCTGCGCCGCTTCGTAGGCCATGTAGACCTCGGGCGCCTTGTGGGCGCGACCATTGATCTCCAAGATGCGTCCGTCAAAATTCTCCACGCCCAAGCTCAAGCGCGTCACGCCAATGTCCTTGATCGCCTTGACCTTTCGAGGGTTCAACGTGCCGGGCTCTCCCTCGAACGCGACTTCCTCCGCCTCGTCCCACGGCAGGATCGCCTTCATCTGGTTCGTTAAATCGGTCAGCTGCGCCCCAGACA
>JAJFLS010000018.1 GCA_021772595.1 Opitutales bacterium | reverse complement strand
CTTCGCCTCATCTCCATCTCCAAAAAAAGCCACCAAATTAAGCAAAGTGAGATTGACGAAAAACGACGCTGCGTATGCGCCGTAAAATCGGAATGACGCAAGCGTGCTACGCTCGTCCGAATGCGACGTCATCACCCCCATCAACGCGCCGTAGGGAATGTTCACAACAGTGTATATCGCCATTACACCGATGTAAGTGACGTAGGCGTAAACAAGCTTTCCTCCCTCCGCCAGATCCGGAACGAAAAAGGTGGATATCCCCAAAGTCATATAAGGAACAATCCCCCACAACAACCACGGCCGAAATCTTCCGTGCTTGGAACTCGTCCGATCCGCTATCATGCCCATAGCTGGATCCGTCACCACGTCGACCAATCGAGCCACCAAAAACATCGTGCCTACCGCCGAGGACGTGATCCCAAACACGTCCGTGTAGAATATCATGAGAAACTGGCTGAACGTATGGAAATAGAGCCCTGACGCGGTATCGCCAGCAGCGTAGCCCAGCTTCTCCTTTAAAGTAATTTTCTTTTCCGTCACTCGAGGGGTAGAACCGGAACTCGAGCAAGCCGTAATTCAGAAAATGATACAGTCTACTCCGGTTTATCGTAAATTCCGGGAATATCTTGAAGGAAAGCCGTATAGGGATGCTTGTAAAAGTCGAGAAAATCCGGAACGCTAGGGTGATCCGGATAGGGATTGAAATGGTGATTGGGATTGTCGTTACGCCAGGTCATCGCGAACGCGATTCCCCGCGTGGATTCGTCCGTAAGCACTGACGCGAGCAGGCCTTTCGTGAACCATTCATGATTGGCTAATCGCTCCCCACCATTTTCATAGTCGAACTTGTCGCCCGTCTCCGAAAGAACCGCCAGCTTGCCACGTCCTCGAGCGTTCGCGACGAGGCCTTTTAACTTATCCACCAAATAGGGTTTATCCTCCTCTGGCGTTTTCATCCAATAGCCGTCAATCCCGAATACATCCACATATTCATCGCCTGGATAGATATCGAAAAACTCTTCCGCTTCGCCATACATGCTCGTGTCCGGCGAGAATACATAGATGAGATTTCGCAGCTCCATTTCGTCGCGCAAATACTCTACCGTGAAACGCCAAAGAGAAACGAAGTCCTCGGGCGAGCAGTAGTCTTTTCCCCACCAAAACCAAAACCCATTGTGCTCGTGAAACGGGCGAAAGATGATCGGGATCGACTCGCCATCCGGCCCTCGCAGATGCTTCATGAAGCTACCGACTTTCCGAAGTCGCGACACATACTCGTCGTGATACATTCCATCGGGCAAAAGCGAGGCTACAATCGAGCCATCGTACGCGGTATCGGGTATTTCTTCAGCATAAAACGTGTGGCCAAGCGGGTCATAAGCATGCCAGCTAATCGTATTGATGCCTCCCATACGATAGGCAGATTCAATTTGGGATTTCAGTGTATCCGCGCCACCACCCATTGTAATATTCATTGCATCCCAGCCAAACACTCCAGGAAAATCCCCGCAGACATCCTTGACATCAGATCGATCGTTATCGTTTCGCCAGCCAACACCATAACCGGTCGCATCCTGCATTCCGTATATCAGTCGCTTACCGGATATCTCTTTCAGATTACTATACAAGTACCTCGTCTCGCAGGTTGCGCCTTGATCGATCAGCTCAGTTGAAATCGAGCTTTGAGCCCGGGATTCAAAGAGCGTCATCTGATCGTAGACTTTTGCAATCGCATCGCTAATCTGAGCGAAGTCCTTTCGGCGATGCAACCGGTCGAGGCGAGCTTCGGTCCGATCAAGCACTTTCGAATAATTCTTAATCGCATTCGGCTTAAACTGCCCTTCGCCCGATCCGACCTCAGCGCGGCTGGCCAGGATTTTTCCTTTCTCCAGCGCCGTCGCCAATTCGCTAATCGACTGCTCGATCACACTTTCGCCTGAGAATCGCAAATAATGCACGACATACTCCGGACGATCTACTTCCGTAGTTGGATCGGCCTCTTTTTCGATCGATTCGATCTTCAAATCGACCCGATCCGCAATCGAAGCCAAAGCGGCGTCACATCCGAATTCGAGCACTTGCGCATGGGCCCGCGCCTTCACCACTTTTCGGAAATTCGCTTCCCCTTTTCGGCCACCCCTAATCGTAAGATCGATTATCGCATCCCCATCTTTGCACAGAAGCGACAATTCCAAAACCGGCGCACGGCTTTTCACCTGCGGAGAAATCTCGAGCTGCAAACCGCTCGACTCCTCCGATACGCCGTTTCTCAAAACGGCGATAGCCAACCCGTCTTTGACTTCCGTGACTTCATACTCAGTCTCGACTGATTTCGAAACCGACGACGCGTCGATTGCACCCGAGACACTGAGATTCATAAGCAATGGCAAGCAAAGCGTTGCGACACTCGATACCGCTCTTAACATAGTAAATTCTTAGATGTTGGATTCATGGGTTATTCCGTACACGTTTTGTAGATAGTTCCAGTAAAATTACCCCAATCGAGCAAATTACTTCTCCTACATATGAGTTGGATTAGGCGAAATGAGGCGCGACACTGCGGAGATCACCCTACACGCCCCCAAAGTTCACGGTTTTCGTACTCCTAGCCAATGGTATTGATTCAGTTCAGGGTTTTCCAATCGCGTCTTTTTGCCGTTGGGCCACGACACTTCCACGAAATCCACCGCTTCCGCGTCGCCTAGCCCGAAGTGCTTCGTCGTCGAATGCTGCGCTTGAAACGAATCGCCGTTCACGACGACCTCCACTCGCTTTTCGCCATCGCTGGTGACGACCAGAATTTTCGCCCCCACAGGCGACGGCTGACCAGCGGATTCGCCCAGGCTCACTCCGATCCAATTGCCAGGCGATCCAGACATGTTTCGGTAAATTTTGATCCAAGACGAGTCCTTGTCTTCGCGATAATTAAGCTGAGTGACAATGATGTCCATCAGCCCGTCGCCATTCACGTCTTCCGAAATCACGCGGCGGCTATCAAGCTCGTCCGCAACACCCATCAGAAAGGAGACGTTCCGGTAGTTCTCATCCTCCATTTGAGCGAACAGGAAATTATGCTCGAAACCGTTCCAGGAAACATTGCCCTCCATCATCGGAAGGACGCTGTTTTTGAAGTACTTGTCCAAGACGGGATTGTCCTGCGAGCTTCCTCGGTAGATGTCGTCCGTCCAAAAATTGGAGCAATAGTCCTTGGCGGACTCGCCGCTAAAATGGCCGTTCGCCACGTACACATCCAAATCGCCATCATTATCGAAGTCCAGCGTAGCCGTGCCCCACGCCCAGCCAGTCCGGGCCACTTGGTGTCCGTTTTCCGACTGCTTTAAAAAGCCCGACTCTTGACTTTGGTAAAGGCGATTTCCGTATGTCATCGGAATGCGCATACGATTTCGATCTGGAAATTCGTCTCGATTCGCACCCATCGCATCCAATCGCGAGGCGGTGGTGGAGCTCATTCCGGTTACGTAAAGATCGATCAAGCCGTCCCTATTGAAGTCCCCAAAAGTATGGGCCATGCCGAACAAGCTCCTATTGTCGATCGCCTCTGCGGTCACGTCGTCGAAATGGCCTTCCCCATTATTCCGATACAAATCGATTCCAGAGAAATCGCTCACGACAACCAAGTCCAAATCGCTGTCGCCATCATAATCGTAAAAGGAACTCGAATACGTTCGCCGGTGCCTTTTCGCCGCAAGCCCGGCCTTTTCAGTAGCTTCCTCAAACGCCGCGCCATCTCCCTGATTCAATAGCAGGAAGGACGGATACCCGTCGTTCGCATCGAAATAAGGTGTCGGCATCGACCCATTCACGTAAGTCGCCTTGTATTGAGAAATCCACATATCCAGATCGCCGTCGTTGTCGATATCTCCCGAGGTGATGGATGCGATCCCTCTGAGCGTCTCCATCGGCGGATCTACTTTGATTTCGACCGGCGGCTCATCGAAGGTCCCCTTTGCACTTCCTCGCAGGAGATATAATCCGCTTTTCGGCGAACGTCCTTTGACAAGAGTCGCCTCGCCATAGCAGAGGTAATCCACATAGCCGTCACCACTGAAATCGCCGATGATAGACGCCTTGGTCGAAACGAATGCGAGATCGTTCAAAGGCTTTACGCCATAGCCTTTCTCGCCGAGGTTCCAAAGCACCGCATTGATCCCTGGTAAAACGATTTCTGGCAGGCTATCCTTGTTCAAATCGTAGGACATGATTGCGCCTTCGCCTCGTCCAGGAATGTCGAAGTTGAACGCTTCTTTGAAAAACGGGTCGCCTGTCCGCTCCAGAATCTCCAATTCCGAAGCGTCGATTCGCGCAGGCGTATAAAGACCTTTCGCGTTTAACTCGCGGTTCCACTCGACCTTGATCTTTCCGCTTATCGAATACCTCGATTTTTTCGACTGATTGTAAACGTGAAGAACGATGGAAACGACGGAATTCGCGCCATCCACGTTGTTCGCGTCGAATCGAGAGTGGTGCCATTCGGACTGGAAAAGCCGATAGCCTTTAGCGGCCATGGAATCGATCCATTTCCCCCATTTATCGGAATCCAGCGAGAGCGCTTTTCCGCTGGTCGAGCTGAGTTCTATTCCGTGCTCAAGCGCGGTTTTTTCCGACAGGTCTCCCAATTGAAGCGTTCCGAATTCAAACGCCTTCAGTATGTCAAGCGGCGTATCCGTCTTTCTAAGACGGTCCCAAAGATCGATAAACGTTTCCTCGTGACGCTGGGCCTCGACTTCCTGTTTCCAGACTGTATTATTCAAGGTCTGCTTGCTTTTGATGTAGGAAAGCAGGTCCTCTTCCTCCGCCTTGGCGATCGAGAAAATCGCCAGGGCTAACACACAATAGATTGAATAGGATCGCTTCATTCTGGACAAATAGATCGAACACATTTTTGGCGAAAACTCGATACTCTTGCAACAGTACATCGAGAATCCACAATCACTCCAAAAATACCCCTGGCCGAAACCAGGGGCATTGAATTGGTTGGGAGCAAAATCCTGCGCAGCTTAGAAAGAAAACGTGTTCGTTATAAACCAGGTCGTGTCCGCTCCTATTCGGAACGCGGCTGGGGTCCCATCCGGCTGGACGTCCACCGCGATCAAGTCGCCGTCAGCTGTTAAGTCTTTAATATTTAGCTGGATGCTCCAGTCGATGTCGTTCCTCAGCTTCATACGATACCGAGCAAACAAGTCGATGTGCGTCTCTGTGGGCGCCATCCAGGGATTATTGATTCCGAAAGCCGCAACCGTAACCCCAGAATCGGGATCCGTGACTTCCGACTGCGGATAGCCAATGCCCACTTCATCTTCCCAGCGGAGACTGCCGCCGACATCGAGACCCTTGAACTTGCCTTCGGTGAAGCGGTAATTCGTGCTCATATTGAAGCGCCATTCGCGAAGCTCGTCCACAGCCGTTCCTTGCTTCTGGATGGCAAGCTGGTACCCGGAAAAGAAATCGCGGTTCCAGCGATCCTTAAGCGTGAACGTGTCACCTGCCCACCAGTAGCGCAGATCTCCTGCGCGACCATTGAAGACTTCGTTGCGAGCGTCCACCCACTCTCGGAGGCTGCCCGAAAGATTGGTATTAACGGCCTCTACTTCCGCCGCGTTGATCGCGATGTCCCAGTTGTCAGTGGGCTGGATGTTGATCTCGTACTCCGTACCTTCCGCGCTGCGGTCAGTCGTCGAAGTGAAGTTTGCAGGCACGGCTCCCGGGTCAGTGCCCGACCATGGATCCCACCAGCCGGACTGCCAGCGTTCGTCCGTTTTCGTAGCGCCCCAGGCCGACCAGAATTCATCCCCAGCGATATTCGCCAACCCAGCGGCGACCGTTTCCTCCTGCCATTGCTGCGCTTGTTCAGGAGTTTGTCCCGCCCACGGGTTCGCCGAGTAGTCCTGCCAAGCAGCGTCGTAGCCAGGCAAATCGTTCAGCGAAGCGCTATCGCGATTAGCAGCGACGAAGAGACTGGTTTCGATAGTACCGAGCATCCAGAGGTTGCCCGGATCGAATGACGAGTCTTTCGCGTTGGTCTCGAACTTGTTCATCTTGAAGATCACCTTCCCCTCGAAAGCTTCGATCACAAAACCGTAGTCGGTGGTATCGCCGCTTGGGGGGCCAAGCGGGCGATTAAGATGGTCGACCCGGTTCGAAGAAGGCTCGAAATTGGAAGATTCATTATAGAATAAGCTGACTCGAGAATTGCCTGGCAAAGAGGCTTCCGGAAACAAGCGGTCGGTATGAACTACCACGCTCCATGAGTCCGAAGAGCCTGACACGGAATTGCCCGGCGTATCCGGATATACATACAGCGGACTCGACGGATCGGGTACTCTGTAGGGATCGTTCGTCACAGGAGCATCAACACCGAAGGAATCCGAAGTGTCTTTACGGTATCCATAAGTTGGAATCACCGCGCCATTCCACAGGAACCCTTGCCAGACGAAGGCTTCGGATTCGATCTCCTGCTTGTTCTTGCGAGCCAGCGTCCGGATCGAGTCGCGATCGCCATTCTCATCACTGAGGATGGAAATCGGTTGATTCACCCACCCTATGTAATTATCCGGATTGTCGCTTTGCGTTTCGACATCTCCGGTCCACGGGTTGGTCCAATCCGCGGCTGGGTCGATTGCTCCCCCATTCCAGTGGGAGTCCCAAAGCCGCACAGTGCCGACAGTCGAAGGATTAAGCAATCGGCTTACGGGTGACAGATTCAAGTTCGTGGGCGAAGAGACACCCCTCAAATCTGGTCCGATGTAGCTAGCGACCGCCATTTCGCGAAGATTCGACGCGATCGTTTGTTCGCCTGTGTAATCAGTATAAGCAAGGCCTGGAACCCATTTCTTCCAGCTCTCCTGCGCTTCTTCTACCGTGTCACTGCTAGACATAGCGGTGAAGTTGTGCTTGCCGAACAGTTTGCCCAAAAAGGAATCGCCATCCATGAAATCGTCCGCCTCAAGCTTGGCGAAGGCTGTGATGCGAGTGCTCTCCCGGTTCTTCTCATTCCCGTTGTTGCTGAAATTCGCGCGATTGAGAACGTAGGGGCGACCCACGTTCGGATTGGGCGAGCCGTCAGGGTAGCTCTCGTTCAAATCGACCGTGATAGACTGGCCCCATGCGAAAGGACTCGTTTGCCCGTCTTCGTAATCCTGTTCGTCGATCGCGCCTTCGATGCCAATCCTTCCTTCGAGAAAGGTTTGAGCAATCTTCACGTTGTAGACGTCGAATTCGCGGAATTCGCGTTTGTTGGGACCATCCAGCAGGTGGTTCTTGTAGTCGTAGATGCTGCGGTCCGTCAGCGATTTCGTTTTGTATCCACCAAACTGAGCAAGCGGCAGACCCAAATCTGCCGCGATACGGTCGTAGCTCTCTATCTGATTTTGCCCGCGGTAAAAAGGACGTCCCGTGCCATTCGCCGTTTCAACGTCGCCGTTTTCATCGATGGTCCAGAAATCGGATTCGTCAGGAGTCGGAACGCTCGCGTAAAACGGCGTCGAATCTCCATCAAAATAAAGAACGGGCCCTGCTGTGAAAAATTCGCCCCAATAAGGATTGGTGGTTAGAATCGCGTCTCCCTGGACGGCCTCGCTTTGCGACTCGAGATAACCATTTCGAGCAAGAAACGGGTCAGACGTCGCTTGGGCTGGCCAGGAAACGGTTCCATCGATAAACGAATTCCACCAAGGCGTAAGCCTATCGATGGGAGGCCGCGAGCGCGGGCGATTCGAATCGGTTTGGCCTTTCTCGTAATTGGCCGTGATCGTCGTGCGAGCCGAATCGGTCTTTAAAAAACTAGGCTCGTACTTGACCGCTAAGAACCCTCGCTCGTCGCGGCTCCATGCCTCTTCCTGCCGGAATTTCTCGTGATTTTTGACTCCTGCGACGCGAACAGCTAGCTCGTCTTCGAAGATCTCTCGATTGAGATTAAACTCCACTCGCTGGGAACCATAGCTTCCGTAGCGATGCTTAAACTCCGTCTTATTAGAATAGGTCGCCCCCGTCGTAGTGTTATTAATAATACCTGCCGGACTACCCAGTCCGAACAGAATTGCGTTCGGCCCGCGCTGCATATCGACGCGTTCCACATTATACCCATCCCACGGAATGTCGGTCAGAAAGTAATCGCGCGTGTTGTCCGCCGCCTGAAGACCGCGAACGCGATTGTTGGTATTCGGCCGCAACAGATTCGTCGCTTCATCGCCGCCGTAATTGCCGCCAACGCCGCCTGTTTCCGTACTCGTCGTGTACTGAAGTAGAGACTCGTTTCCTGTCGCGCCGAGATCGTCCAGCAACTCTCTCGTTACGACGGAAATCGCGGAACCTACATCTCGAAGGCTCGTATTGATACGCGTGCCTCCAAGCGTCGATGTAGCTCGGTATCCTCTATCTTGAGACGCGTCCACCTCGAAAGGAGACAGTTCGATAATCTCGTCGTTCGCTTCGTCTTGCGCCGCGAGAAACGGCGCCACAAAGAGCGAAGCGCCGCAAATAACAGCCGGCAGCGCTTGCGAGAAGCAAGAGTGTTTTGGAATGAGTTTGATATCGTTGTTCATTGGTTTATTGATCACTTGGATCGTTCCTTTTCCAAACGAGCACGCTCGATGTGAGAATATTCAGGTTAGGAAGTCCTAATGGGTTGCAGTGTGGGTTATGAGATCAGATTGGGAAAAACTACTAAGAATCACGGGAGACGGCGCTATCGTCATCCGGGTGCGTGGTTCCGCGAGAAATAACGCGCAATTACAGCATCGAAAAGTCCTATGGGAACCGGTGAAGACCACAGTGCGCGATGCTCGATTTTCATTAAAATCAATTTCCACTATTACATTAGAGTCAATCGCCGGATAAAGGGGTTTTATTCAAGACGTGAATGGGGAAACATGGGCGCAAACCTCCTTTTTGCAAGTGATTACCCAATCAAGATATCCCATTCTTTGGATACTCGTTTTGCCGCGAAATTCCACCATTTCAGCAGTAATGTTCCCGCATGGCGCGTCTAATTCTGTCACCTGATCAGGTATCATCGTCCATGGCCTTGGCTTACGCTTCAGATCAAGGCGATGACAAGTCCAAAAATGATGACAAAGCGAATCCCTTAATCGCACATGCTCCCGTATCCATTCTTACATAATAGTTGACTTGTTCAAACCAGGCCCGAAGCTCGATTGATCGATACCCAAGAGGATGTGCCGCCAGGAAAGGCGAGTCCTTGAATCAAACTACCCATTATGAAACAGAAACGCGTGTTGATGAAAGACATCGCCGCGAGAGCCGGCGTGCATCAGACCACGGTCTCGCTCGCATTACGCAATCACCCTAGCCTTCCGCAGAAGACCCGCGACCGCATTCAAAAGCTAGCGGAAGAAATGGGCTACCGTCCCGATCCAGCGCTTTCCGCCCTAGTCGCCTATCGCCAATCGACCAAGCAGAACCAAGCTGACCAGGTCATCGCCTACATCGTCAATTGCCGAAACGAAGAGGAGCTTAACGAATCCCACGTCAATCGGCAACTGATCGAAAACGCCCGCATCCGCGCGTCGCAGCTCGGCTACAAGCTAGATCTCTTCTGGTTCGGGAGAGACTACAAGACCAGCAGCTCGCTCAATCGCGTCCTCAAAACCCGCGGCATTCAGGGCATCATCCTAGGCGCCTTCGATTACCACAACATCGACCTGCAACTCGAATGGGAGTTTTTTTCAGTAGTTAAAATCAACCTACTTCCTACCAAGTTAGAGTTCGATGCCGTATTGAGCAATCAGATGTTCGGCGTCCGGCTGGCCATGCGTGAATTGCGCGAGCACGGCATACGGCACGTAGGGCTTGCCGTCGCCGACCACGACGAGACCCACAACCGTAACATGTTCTCCGCCGGCTATATGGTAGGCCAGAGACACCTCGACGTAAACGACACGATTCCGCCTTTCATTTTCCACCGAAAGCCGAACGAAGAATTGATTCAGGACGTCGTAGAATGGGCCAGGAAACACAAGCTCCAGGCGATCCTGAGCAATTGGAACAGCTTCGACGAGGCGGCTTGGCAATTAACTACTGAATACGGCCAAGATTGCCGATTCGTGCCGCTCGACGCAGATGAGCGAACCAAAAGATACGGCGGCATTTTCCAGAATCATCCTCTCGTCGGGCGACGGGCGGTCGATATGGTCGTCGGCCAGATCAAGACCTTTCGGCGCGGTCCCGAAGAGAGCTCCAGCTTGACCATGATCCCTCCCACTTGCCTAGCCTTTCAAGAGTGGCCACCTAAAGTGTTCACTCCCGAATCCGCATACGAGCTGGTCACTTGATCAATTGGGATTGACCGTCCCCATACTTTGGAGACCTTCTGCTTCCTCTTTCGGTATCCAGCCTCCAAGCGCCTCTAGCGGTTGGGAGTCGTCATCTGATGCGACCCAAATCGCTATTCCGTAACGCTCCGCCGTTCCTGGACCAACAGTCGGCAATGATCGTTCAATTCGACCCGACCGAATCGACGATTTGACATGGTTCAAAACCACGAAGCTCTGGTCCATCGATCGCCCTCGGTTCTCTCCCCGCAGAATAGCGGTCTTCAGTCCGAATCCCAGAATAGCAATGTGCAAAACCCTTCCGTCAGCCTTGCCCGAATAATCCGCCTTCAACGAACCCGACTCGATTTCGACACGCAGCTTTCCGCCAGGACGGGATGACACTGGCGAAGGCAACGATTCGCCCTTAAACCAGCCACGCCACTCCTTGCCGTCCACCACAAATCCAGGCGTATAAATCGAATTCACCCCGCCCTCTTCTTTCAATCGGTATTGCCTCTCAGTATTCTCACGCGTAGCGAACGGATCCTTCCAGCCCAACCGGTCCCAATAGTCGACGTGAAACGCCAGGGGAATCACTTCCTTCCAGAGATCGGGACTATCGACATAGTTCTCCAACCACCTCTCCGCCGGAGGGCAACTGCTGCACCCTTGCGATGTGTAGAGCTCGATGAATCTGGGAGACGCTTCGCCACTTTCGAAAACTACCGACTCGGCAAACGCAGTCCCTACTCCGACCCCAATACAAAACAATAAACAGACCCATCTCATACCGTTAAAAACGAACCAGCCTCGATTTGATGGCAATTTCCAAGAAGTCTGCGCAATCCAACTAGAAGAGCAATCCACTTCGAATTCTCGAAGTAGCTACGTCGTCCCG
>JAJFLS010000170.1 GCA_021772595.1 Opitutales bacterium | reverse complement strand
GATCGCGACCAGGCGCTCGAGTTCGTATCCGGAACAGTGATGCCGGAAGGTGTTTCCGCTAGGCTCGAACCATTTGGCTTGTTGAGCAGTCTGACGCAAAACTCGCCGAGCTATGGGAAATTGTCGGGGGAAATTGTCCGTTTTGTATCCATAGTACTAATAGCTCTACTGATGGGGTATCTCGCATTCCGGTTCTTTTCAAATGACGTAAGGCCCTGGTGGTTGTCTCCGTTTAGCATTGTCATTTCGCTTGTGGGGATTTCGTTGGCACTTTCCTTGGCATCGCATTTTTGGGCGTCGGGTCCGACTTATCAAACTTCGAATATTCGGTTGACGGATACAGTGCTCGCTCCAATGGCATCGCTTTCAGTCGATCTGATGAATGTCGAACTTCTCGATACGCCAAGCGGGCAAAACAGAAATTTCGCGCTCGGTCTGGCGGCTCTGGCGCTGTCACCTGTGATTGTATGGATTTCGAGGTCTATCGCGGGCAAATCTCGTTCGGCTTTATTGTCGGTGGGTCTGCATGGCGTTGCGAGTCTGGCGATGCTGTTTCTTGAAAGCGGGCTCGCTCTAATGACGCTGTTTGTGGCGTCGATTGTATTTGTGCCACTGCTACTCGAAACGATTGGCGACATAATCGTGAAGGTTCGTGGGATCTTTTCTTTGGGAAATGGCGTTTCGACGAGCAGCGCTTTGCTGTTTATCGTCGCGTTCGGGATAGTCGATTATCGGGCGGAAGCGGTCGAGGCGATTGATGAGGATTTATCAAGCTATGTGAGAGAGAGCCCTGTTTCGGTGAAAGCTTGGGTGAATGACGAGTTCGCTAAAGTGGATGTCGCGTTCGATTGGGAAGCGAAATCGGGAGAGCGTCTGCCGATACTGTTTACGCCTGCAGTCATCACCTCGCTCGCTATTCCCGATGGAGCGGTGGCATTGAGCCAGGAATTGGTTGGGGGACGTTTGACTTACGTGCTTGAAGCGTCTCGATCGGGAAGCCATTCCATCGGGTTTGTCTACCAAACGCCCGTGGATGACGAACGCGATGTGTGGCAGTTTCGCCTACAATCGATCCCTAGCTTGATCTATGAGGCGACGGTAGATTTCGAGCGAGCGAGCTGCGAAGCGTTTTCGCCATCGGCGGTCGGCATCGACTACGAAGCTGATGCGAGCGAGGGGCATACGGTTTCTCGGATGCGGCTAAAGCCTGGGTGGGAGTTGTCAGTCGCTTGTCGGCCGCGGTCTCGCGATACGCGATTGGAAGAGACGGTTTTCTATGTTGAGACAGTTAATAACTTTTTGCCCCGAGCCGGAACGATCGAGGGAGAGCACCAAGCAACTTTGAGAATCGCGCAGGGGCAGCTTCGAGAGTTCTCTATGGACGTGCCGAAAGGAATGACCATCACGGACGCGCGTGCGGATTGGCTGGATACGTGGCGTTACGATCCGGAACATCATCGACTGGAAATCGTGTCCCAAACTCCATTGACCGGACAGTCGATACTGCGATTCCGTTCGCAAAGCAGCACGGGGGCGTTGCCCTATTCCGCATCGGCAAAGGTCGCGAGTTTTCCGGATGCGGCGAGCGAGGCTGGGTGGCTTGGGATATCGTTGTCGGATGACGTGCAACTAGACAAGGTAGACGCCGGAGCGAATCTCGCTGCGGTCAGCGTAAGCGATTTTCCGAGGATGCTGCCGAGAGGAGAATCTGTCGAGCGAGAGATTGGGGAATTGCGTAGAGCGTTCCGTTATTCGGATACGGAGGTTGTCTTGGGTATCGCATTATCGAAAGTCGAACCGGAAATCCGAGTGGTTGGGGAAGAACTGACATCGCTAGGCGAGGATCGAGTGGTGCATTCGGCGACACTAACGACTCGCATAACGCGAGCGGGGATTTTTCAGCTCAAGCTGCGGATTCCAGAAAACATGGAGATTGAAAAGATTTCCGGAAAAGAGGTCAGCCACTGGACTGAGTCGCGAGAAAACGGATACCAGATTGCAACGCTTCATCTCAACGCCCGAACTCTAGGAGAAACGATCCAGTATGTGACGCTTGCCGGTCCGGGAATCCAAAAAGATCCGAGTTGGGAGCCTCCAAGGGTGCGAGTTGTCGGGGCGTCGAAGCAACGGGGACAGCTGGTTCTTGCTCCAGAGTTGGGACTCCGAATCGATACGATCACCCGGGGAGGGATTTCTCAACTGGACCCTGCCGACGCGAATATTCTGGACCGTGACAAGGTTGCGTATCGACTGCTCGAGAACGACTGGAAACTCGTTTTGGATATTCAGCCGGTCGATCCGTGGATCGAGTGCAGCCTATTGCAAGACGTGACACAGAAGACGGGGATGGCTGAGTCGAACGCGATTTTGCGATACTCGATTAAGAACGCGGGAGTGAAACGGTTTCGAGTAAAGCTCCCGGGCGATTCGATCGGGGTTCGTTTTAGTGGCGAGAACATGGCGAATTTTCAGAAGAGTGAGACGGACGAATCGGTTTGGGAGGTGAACTTGGATAGGCGAGTGATCGGGGACTATCGACTGGCGCTTGAATATCAGAAACTGGAATCGGCGGAGAAGCTGGAAACGGAAATCGAAGGTATACAGTGTCTCGATACGCAACTGCAGGAAAGTTTTCTCGGCCTGAGAGCGAAGCAGCGGCTCAGTCTTCGACCCGTGTCGCTGTCCAGTTTGCTGACTCCCGTTGAATGGCAGCAGATCCCCGAGTTTCTGAGACAAGAGTCTCGTGAGCCTTCTGATCTGGCGTTTCGAACGATTCAATCGGAGTTCACGCTTACGCTTAGTTTGGACAGGCTGAATATGGCGGATATTCTTCCAGCGGAAGCGAGAAGCGTTCGCTTGCAATCGTTGCTTTCGGAAACGGGCATCATTCTGACTCAGGCCGTGTTTAACATCGACGCTGGGCATAAGCCAGATCTGCGCGTTCGCCTTCCTGAAGGCGCGGAATTTTGGTCGTGCCATGTGAATGAAAGAAGCGTCTGGCCCGCTGCCAAAGACGGAGTTCTGCTGATCCCGTTGAAGCGATCTGGGGCATCGGATACCGCTACTGAAGTGAAAGTGAGCTATTTGTTGGATACGTCGTTGAAGTCTGGGGACGAAAATCTACTTTCGTTTGTCGGGCCGCAGTGCGATTTGCCACTCGAGAATATTGAGTGGGAGATCTATGTGCCGCAAGCCGTCGAGGCGGAGGATTGGGAGGGCACTTTGAACCATGAGCCGAATGTGAGACTATCTGTGGAGTCGTTCGAGTTGAGCTCACTGTTGTCGCGAGATACGATCGCGTTGTCGGAGCAAAAACGAAAGGCGGAGGAACTCCTCGAACTCGGCAATAGCTACGCTGACGGAGGGGATCCTCAAGCGGCTCGAAGAGCACTGGAGTCGGCCTGGGCTCTTTCGAAATTCGATCAAGATTTCAACGAAGACGCGCGGGTTCAGCTGAATAATTTGAAAGTCCAGCAAACGATGGTGGGGCTGACTTCGCGCCGGAATCAGGCGTTTTCGAGCGGCGGTCAAGTGGATGAAGAATTGACGGTTTCGAGTGAGGATGAACAGTTGCGATTTTCACGGGCCGAAGCGGATCAGTTGCTGACTCGAAATTCTGCCGAGGAAAATCAGGCATTGTCCGAACTAGCGAGACGCTTCATCGCCCATCAAGACGCCGTTCTTCGAAATCCGACGGCGCTAGGCGCAGTATTCCCCAAGCACGGAATGGCCCATCGTTTTCACCGCCGCTTGCAAGCCGAGCCTTGGCTAGAAATGCGAATGGATCTGGAAATCACAGACCCTAAGTCGAGCGGAGCGATGACAATGATACTGTTGATCATTGGAGTCGTTGGACTGTCTCTATTGAGTCAGCGACGCTACCAGGTACACGGGGCATCGGATGAAAGAGCGTAGTTTGACCTGTAGTTATATTTTCAACCACGGAGTCCACGAAGCAGCATAGCCGCAACCAAAGAATAATAAACCGCCCGCTGCGC
>JAJFLS010000169.1 GCA_021772595.1 Opitutales bacterium | reverse complement strand
CTACGTCGCATGGCTCGTCAAGGAGCAGGGCCTACGGCCACTCGCAATTCACCTCGACAATGGCTGGAACTCCGAGCTCGCAGTACAGAACATTCATCGCCTGCTCGAAAAACTCGAAATAGAGCTCTACACTCATGTATTGAAATGGGAGGAATTTCGAGACCTTCAGCTGTCGTTCCTCAAGGCATCCACCGCAGATAGCGAGATCCCAACAGACCACGCGCTAGTCGCTCTCCACTACGACGTCGCCCGAAAATTCAACATAAGGTGGTTTATCACGGGAAGCAATACCCAGACCGAATCCATTATGCCTCGGTTCTGGTCTCAAGGCCATGCTGACTGGACCTATATACAAGGTCTACACAAGCTATTCGGAACCAAGCGTCTTTCCAACTATCCGCATTACAATTGGGCCAAATTAGCTTATAATACTCACGTCAAACGCATTCAACGCTTGGATATACTGCACTATTTTCAATATAATAAAATCAAAGTTGTCGAATTCCTCAAAAAAGAAATGGGCTGGATTCCCTATCCAACCAAGCATGGAGAATCCATTTATACAAAGTTCTATCAACAATACATATTGCCGCGCAAGTTCAATGCCGACAAACGGCGCGCCCATTTGTCGAATCTCATCGTCAATGAAGAAATCACACGTGATCAGGCGCTCGTGCAGCTAGAGAGCTCGACTCCTACAGAAAAGGAACTTCAAAACGACAAGGATTTCGTCATCAAGAAACTAGGCATCAGCGAATCTGAGTTCGATGCGATCATGAACGTTCCACCGAAAACGATCTACGACTACCCTAACGACTCATTTTCACTCCTATACCAAAACGTTATGAAACGGTTCTATAAAAGTTTCGCCTTATAATCATATACGACCTACTTTACGCTGCCAGTTCATTTCACAAGAAGTTTCTCGTCGCGAAGAGCTCATCGAAAACAACAAAACGGATTCCTCTTCGAATGGTAATAGTTCACTCGCTCAAAGCTTGACCAACCCTAGCCTAGCCATCACCGGCGGCATCACTACCCGATAATTCAATGTTCAGCTCCAGTCTCTCCCAAATTGAACTCGCTCGATACGTCGCGAAACAGTTCAACAACTTATTCCCAGATAAAACAATATCTGCGGACGAGATCGAGATTCACCTTCCGCAAACACTTCAGCGCGTCGAGTACTGCTGGAGCAAGATCAACAACAAGTACTTCTTCGACGGGAAACAGACGATATTCGATCACACGCACACTGATCAGTATGCGATGTTCATGTACTTTCTCAGCAATACGATCTTTCGGGAAAACGGCGACTTAGATCTAGCAGCTAAAGCCTATGCCTATAACAAGACGACTCTAGCGCTTGACGCCTACTACGAACTTGAGCTGCCGGACATATTCTACTTCCAACACCCGGTCGGAGCAGTACTCGGAAGAGCGAGTTACCAAGACTATCTGTACATTTATCAGCGGACGTCAACAGGAGCGAACTTCGACGCCGTTTATCCTCGTATCAGAGAAGGAGTCGTGCTCTATGGCAACAGCGCAATTATAGGCGACTGCGATATCGGTGACAATGTATGGCTGTCTTTCGGGTCCCTTGTTATGGATACAAACATTCCCTCAAACTCAGTAGTCTTTGGACAAGGAAAAAGCGTCACAATCAAACCAGCGAAACGCAAAGCGGTGGAAGAGATGTTCCGCAAATAACCCACATACTCAAATTCAAACCAGCTTCACAGGCACACCGTGGTTTTTCAAAAATGCGCGGGCACGAATCGGGTTATTGTCACCAAAATGAAAGAGACTCGCACAGGCAACGGCGTTAACCTTCGCCTGCCTGATCGCATCAAGCAAATGCTGAAAGTTTCCCGCGCCACCGCAAGCGACGACCGGAATATCCGCTAAACGGCGAGCCTCTCCGATCAAATTCAAATCATAACCATCCATCATTCCATCGCGATCAATCGAATTGATCAGCACCTCGCCCGCCCCAAAGTCCTGCATTCGCTCCAAATGCTCCTGCCACGCAATCGCCCTACGTTGACCAAAACAATGCGAGTAAACCACATACTCATCTTCTTCTCTCAGCAGATCGATCCCCACCACGATACACTGGCGGCCAAACGTATCCACCGCCCTTCGAATCAGTTCAGGATCATCCAGAGCCGCCGAATTAATCAGCACCTTATCAGCCCCACTTCTCACTAGTTGACGAATCATCTCTACCGTTTTCACGCCCCCTCCAACCGTCAGCGGCATGAAACATTCTTGAGCAACTTTTTCGATAGTCTGTCGCAAAGGACTCCGATCGAGAGAACCTGCATCAATGTCGATAAACATAAGCTCATCCGCATTCTGTGCATTGTATATCCGCGCAGCGGATACGGGATCGCCCGTATCGCGAAAATCGCGAAAACGCTTCCCCTTCACCATCCTTCCAGACTGCAATAGCAGTAATGGAATGAGACGCGTCTTTAACATTGCCCCTCCCACTCACAAAAATTCTCCAAAATCTTCAAGCCGTTTTCCTGGCTTTTTTCCGGATGAAACTGCAATCCGATCACAGAACCCTGAGTCACCACCGAGCAAAAGGTTTCTCCATATTCGGTAAGCCCGCAAACACTCCGATCGCTCCGCGGAACAAAGCGGTAAGAATGGACGAAGTAAAAATCACAATCCTTTTTGATCCCTTCGAACAAAACGTGCGATCGCTTCAGACTCACTTCATTCCATCCGACATGCGG